>NZ_JBEPFC010000069.1:0-36254 GCF_040301705.1 Streptomyces sp. NPDC000151
TGTGGCAGCGCGCCGCGCACGCGGAGGCGGTGTGGGTCGCGGTCGGCCCTTCGGTCACCTACGTCGAGGCGCAGCTGCTGGGCGCGGAGCCGGCGGCGGAGGCGGTGGTGACGGCGACGCGCCGCGGCACGCGGCCGACGGTGCTGCGGCTGCCCACGACGGAGCTGGGCACCGGCCGGTTCTGCTGTCTGCTGCCGCACGAGGACTTCACCGGGCGGGTGGCCGGGTCGGCGCCGCGGGAGCGGGAGTTCTGGGACCTGCGGCTGGTGCTGCCGGGCGGCACGGCCGTACGCATCGGGCGGATCGGCGGGGACATCGTCGCGCGCAAGGACATCGACACCCATCCGTCGGCGTACCGCGGTGAGGGCGCGGCCCGCGCGCGGGTCCGTCCGTACTTCACCGACGCCAACGACCTGGCCCTGGTGGCCGCGCCGGCTCCGGCGCCGGACACCGCGGCCGTGCACGCGGCCGCGCCCCGGTGCGCGCATCTGCGGAACGGCTGAGACAGCGGTCCACAGCCGGCCGGCGGGCGCGTCTCAACTCGCCGGCGGCGCCGTCCTCGTCGTACCGGCGAAGACCGACCAGGTCACCGGGCGGCTCATGAAGGGGCTGAAGGAGCGGGCGCGCGGGCTGGGGGCGCTGCGCCGGCGGGTCGCGCGGTGTCCGGTGCCGCCGGCCGTCTCGGCGCGGTGGGCGTCGGCCGCGGACGGGAAGGGCGCGCCGAACACGCCGTGCCAGAGCCCGATCGCGCCGGTGTGGTCGCCGGCCTGCTCCCGGCGGCGGGCCTCGGCGGCCTGCGCGGCCAGTGCGGCCAGCACCTCGGCGCGAGCCGTGCGCTGTGCCCCGGTCCAGTCGGCGGTGAGGTCCTGGGAGCCGGTGGGGTCCAGGACGGGGCCGGTGACGGCCTGCGCGGCGTGCGCGAGGGTGGTGGCGATCGCGTCGGTGTGCTGCCGGGGTCCGGAGACGGCTTCGTAGGCCAGCGCCTCCCACAGGAGGCCGCGGGTCTCGCGCAGTACGGGGTGGCCACCCCTTAACGACTTGACCATGCGGACCTGGTGGACGAAGCGGCCGTCGGTGGCGTGGTCGTGCCGGCCGATGACGCGGTTGAGCGTGCGGACCGTCGAGCGCTCCCAGGTGTCCCGCTCCCAGTTGGCGGTGAGCAGGTCGGTGCAGCGCGGGTCGGCGAGGGCCGGGGTCAGGCCGAAGGTCACGTCCAGGTCGGCGAAGGTGACCTGGAGGGCGCGGGAGGTGCGGTCCTCGTCGCCGAAGCGGGAGCCGGGGAACGCCTCGGTGACCGTGTCGCAGAGCATCGCCATGGCGTCGGCGGCGCCGCCGGGGCGCTTGACGAGGCGGGCGAAGCGCCGGTGGAAGACCATGACCATGCCGATGTCGTCCAGCGGGGCGATGCGGGTCTTCCGGGCGAAGCTGCCCTGGAGGCAGCTGCTTTCGATCAGGCCCGCGTTCTTCAGCGCCGCGGTGATCTGGCGGTGCCGGCGACGGGCCCTCTCGTAGCGGCCGGGTTCCAGGGCGAGAGCCTGGTCGAAGTCGCCGAATGCGGTCCTGGCGGTGTAGGTCATCGCGAGGGGCTCGTTTCTCTCGACAGCAACGGGACGAGGGGGCATTCCGGTTGGGCGTCCGCGGCGGTGCCGGGTACGTCCGGGGAGGAGCGAGCGTAGCGGGGAATCGTTTCAGCGGAAGGGGTCGAACGTGTCACATCATGCATGGGAAAAATCGTTCCTCTCCGACGCCGGCCGACGACCGGACAAGCCGCGGCGAGTTGTCTTGTGCCACTCCGTGCCACTCCCGCACGACGGGTTCCGGTTCCCTCCGTGCGCACACCGGTCCGTCCGGGCGGCCGCACCTCCCGGGCGAACGCGCGGCACTCCATTCAACTACGCATATATCTGTCGTGGAGCACCGCGAAAGAGCTCGTCCTGATCGATGATGAACTTAATTCCCCCTTTCTCGTCCACCTCCGACAGCACCTGTTTCACGCCCTGTTGCCATCGCGACCGCATCCGACAGCGGCAGCGACCTTCTGGCATATGCCAGAGTCGTCCCGGCGACATACCCCTCCGGCGGACCGCCGACACCGCTCAGTTCGGGAGATCCGCTGCCAACAGGTCCAGCAGAAGCGAGTCGTGCCAGGTGCCGTCGGGTCCGCGCTCGTACTGGCGCATGATCCCGACCGGCCGGAAGCCGGCCTTCCGATAGCTGCGGATCGCCGCCTCGTTGTCCGCCGCCGGATCGATCGTGATCCGGTGGTGACCACGCTCCGTCAGCAAGTGCCGCGCCAGCGTGCGCACCGCGTCGGTGCCCAGCCCCCGGCCGTGCAGCGCCGCCGTCAGATAGATGTCGATATTCGCGTGCCGATAGTCCGGATCCGATTCCTGCGACCACTGGATCGCGCCAATGATCCGGCCCGCGTACTCGATCGCGTACGTGTACTTCCCGGGCGAGGCGAGGTCATCGGCGACCTCGGCCTCCAGGTCCTTCCCGCCGCGCCATCGCGCGTACACCTCGGGCTCGCCCCGGATCGCGGCCAGGACGGGGATGTCGTCCGCCGTGGCGGGGCGCAGTACCACGTCGACGCCGTACAGAGTCGTCTGCATACGCCATGACGCTAGCGGCCGGGCCCCGCCACCGCACCGGTGCGGCCCGGCGACCGCGATCTTCCGGACGCCCGGGGCTACTGGGCGGCGTGCCGCTCGCGCAGCGCGGTCTTGAGCACCTTGCCCGCCGCCGAGACCGGCAGCGCGTCGGTGAAGTACAGCTCGCGCACCCGCTGGTACGGGGCGACGCGCTCGGCGACGTACGCCATCAGCTCCTCCGCCGTCGCCGCCGTGCCGTTCCGCAGGACCACATAGGCGGCGGGGATCTCCCCCGCGTCCGCCGCGGGCGCGCCGATCACCGCGGCCGCCGCCACCGCCGGGTGCCCGGCCAGGATGTCCTCCAGGTGCAGCGGATAGACGTTGTACCCCTTGTAGATGAGCATGTCCTTGGCGCGCCCCGACAGGAAGAGGTGGCCCCGCTCGTCCAGCCGCCCGATGTCACCGGTGCGCAGCCAGCCGTCGGCGTACTGCTCGGCGGTGAGTTCCGGGTGGCCCTGGTACCCGTCGGTGACCTGCGGGCCGCGCGCCCACAGCTCACCGGTCTCCCCCACCCGCAGTTCGCGCTCGGGGTCGAGCAGGTCGCGGATGGACAGCTCGGTGTCCGGGAGCGCGACGCCGACCGTGCCGTGCGGCGTCCCGGCGGCGGCGTCCAGCGGCCACATGGCCAGCGCCATGGTCGCCTCGGTGAGCCCGTAGCCCTCGCTGAACAGCGCGTCCGGGAAGAGTTCGGTGAGCCGCTGCCGGGTCCCGGGGTCCATGGGCGCGGCACCGGAGTTGATGTTGCGTACGCATTTCAGGCGGCGCCCGGCGCTCGCCGGGGAGGCCAGCAGGGCCCGGTACATCGTGGGCGAGCCGCCGACCATGCCCACTTGGTGGGCCTCGAGGTCGTCGAGGAAGCGGGCGGGGTCGAAGCGGGTGTGCAGCACGGCCGTGGTGCCGATGACGGTGTGCGCGACCATGCCGACCAGGCCCATCGCGTGGAAGAGCGGGGCCACGGAGATCGTCGACTCGGTGCCGGGGACGGACTGGTGGGGCGTCGCGACCGCCTCGTCGCGGACCACGTCGAGCACGCCGTCCGCCTCCCGCAGCCGTCCGGCGGCCCGTACCCAGACGGTCTGGGCGGCGTTGGCGATCACGTTGCGGTGCAGCACGCGGACCGCCTTCGACCGGCCGGTGGTGCCGCCGGTGAACGCGAGGTGCGCCAGATCCTCCGGGCGCCGCCGCGCGGGCTCGGCCCTGCCGTACGTCAGCAGCTCGTCGGCGGCGAGGACGGTACGGCCGGCCGGGGGCTCGGGGACGGTGACCGGCCCCGGTTCACCGGGGGTGCCCGGTCCGCCGGGAGCCGGTACGACGGCGGTGAAGCGCACGCCGGGTGCGTCGGCGGCGTACACGGACGGCAGCGCGCCCGCGTAGGCGATCACCGCGCGGGCGTCCGAATCGGCGAGCTGCGCGGCCAGCGGGGCCGCGGGCTGCGCGGGGTTCGTGGGGCTGACGACCGCGCCGGCCAGCAGCGTGCCCCAGTACGCGACCGGGAACCACGGGCAGTTGGGGATCATCAGCAGCACGGTCTCGCCGGGGGCTATGCCGTGCTCGTGCAGGCCGCGCGCGAACCGCAGCGCCCGGTCGTACAGCTCGGCGTACGTCAGGCTCTCCCGCCCGTCGGTCAGCGCGAGCCGGTCGGGATAGCGCCGCGCGGCCCCGGCGAGCACGGCGCCGACGGGCAGGGGCGGGTAGTCCAGTGCGGTACGCGGCATGGGGCGACTCCTCGGGGGGTGCCGGTGTCTGCGGACGACGGCTACGGGAGGGCGTGAGGGACAACACGAGCGCGGAGGTCACATATTGGCGAACGATCGTTAAGCTAAGGCGGCGCCACGACCTCTGTCCAGGGGTCGGAAGTCGAAGGGACGGAACTTCCTGTGACAGCCGACGCAACAGCCGAGATCACCGGCACCGTGCAGTGGCGGGCCTGGCAGGACGGTGTGCTGCCGCCCGTCGAACGCGTCCGGGACGGCCTGTGGTCCCTCCCCGTCCCCATTCCGGACAACCCGCTGCGGTACGTCCTGGTCTACGCGCTGGAGGTGCGTGGCGGCCTCGCGCTCGTCGACGCGGGCTGGGACGCCGACGTCTCGTGGCAGGCACTCAACGACGGGCTGACGGCCATCGGTTACGACATCCGCGACGTCAAGGCCGTGCTGGTCACCCACAACCACGCCGACCACTTGGGCCTGGCGGGCCGGGTCCGCGACGCCTCCGGCGCGTACGTCGCGCTGCACGAGCTGGACGCCCATGCGATGCGCCCGGAGCTCGACACGTACGACAAGTGGCGGCACGGGTACGTCGGGCACCTGACGGAGCACGGCATGTCCGGCACCGACGCGGACGCCACCGCCGACATGATGGACCCCGACCGGCTGTTCCGCGCCCCGCGCCCGGACGTCCTCCTCCGGGACGGCGAGCGCATCGCCCTCCCCGGCCTTGACCTGCGGGTCGTCTGGACGCCCGGCCACAGCCCCGGCCACTCCTGCTTCTACGACCCCGACCGGCAGCTGCTGTTCTCCGGCGATCACGTACTGCCGCGGATCACGCCCTCGATCGGGTACCTCCTGCAGAGCGTCGGCGACCCGCTCGCGGACTTCCTGCGCTCGCTGGACAAGCTGACCGGCTACGACGTGGCCGAGGTGCTGCCCGCGCACGAGTACCGCTTCCGGCAGCTGGACCGGCGGCTCGCGTACATCGCTCGACACCACACCGAGCGGCTCGCGGAGACCCTGGCCGCGGTCACCGCGGCGCCCGGCAGCACCGCGTGGGAGCTGGCCGCGCACCTCAAGTGGTCGCGCAGCTGGCAGGAGTTCGGCCTTCAGCAGCGCCGCTTCGCGCTCGGCGAGACGCTCGCCCACCTCAAACTGCTCGCGGCCCGCGGGGAGATCACCGAGCACGCGGGCGGGCCGGAACAGCCCGGGGGCCCGCGTCGGCCAGCGCGCTGGACGCCGGCTGCCCCTAGGCGATGACGAACGATCGTTAACTTACGGCTGCATGGAGACCGTGTCCAGAGAGGGCGCCGCACAGGATCGGGCCGCCGTACCACGTCGGCCTGGGCTGCGGCGGAAATGGCGCATCCGGCACACGAGTTGCACACCTGTCACGGGCCTCACGGGCACAAGCGCGTTGCGCTGCCGTACCTGCCGCGCACCGGCCGGGCGCGGCCCAATCGTCGTGGAACGCCGCTGGTCGGCGCGGGTGAGTGAGTGAACGGCCGACGGCGGTCCGGCGGCAGTCCGGCGTCCGCCCACCGCAGCGACGACAGGACACCCGCCGGGAACTCGACGCAAAGAGACCGGTAAAGGTCCGAGACTGATCGGCGGCCGTCACCAGAGCCATCTCTCCAGGAACTCCACCCAGATGTAGCCCACGAACCCGTCGAAGGCCGGCGGGTCGATGGCCTTCAGCTGCACCGCCAGCCGCCCCAGCTCGGCCACCGCGGCGCCCTCATCGCCGTTCGGGTCGTTCAGGACCGCCGAGCGGCTCACGTGCAGCCCGTAGTGGTGCAGCGTGCGCAGCCACAGCTCTATCGAGGAGTTGGCGAACCACGCCTCGCCGTCGGGCAGTACGTAGTACACCGCACCGGAGTCGGGATCGACGCCGAACGCCCAGGTCAGCGCGGGCGAACGGCGGCCGTGCGCGTTCTGCGTCAGCCGGTACAGGAGCCGGCCGTCGCGGGTGCGCAGCTGCGGTTCGGGCTCGTGCTGGAAGCACGCCGTGCCGATGAGATTGTCCACCACCGGTATCCCGGTGGTCACCAGTAACGCCTTCTGGCGGTCCGGTATCCGCCACTTCGCCACGGCGTCCGGATCGGCCCGGACGACCTGTCCGGCACCGGCCCACGCCACCAGCTCTTCGTATTTCGGCACAGGAGCCCCTCCCCCCACGGCTGACCGCACGCGGCGGGACTCTACCGGGAACAACCGTCCGGCGAGTCGGACATCTGACCACGCGGCGCGGCGCGAAGGAGCAGACCGGGGCGGGAAAGAGAATTGAACGGTCGTTAAGAGCGGGTGGCCGACCACCGGCCGGGCACCCACCGCCGCGGGTCAGCCGGACCGGCGCGGGAGACTGCCGGCCGGCCGGTACTCGACCAGTACGAGCGCCAACTCGACGTAGCGCTCGGCCAGTTCACCGACGCCGACGTCACCGCCCGCGCTGTACCACTGCGCCACCGCATTGCACATCGCGATCACGCCGCGCCGGGCGTCCTCCGGATGCGGCGTACGGAACACGCCCTGTGCCACGCCCGCGTCGACCACTTCGTGGAACAGCCGCGAGCCGTCGTACTGCCGCTGCCGCGCCTCCTTCAGCCGGCCCTCGGAGAGGTGGCGCCACTCGGTCAGCAGCAGGCTGCTCTCCAGCCGGTGCTGGGCGCGGTAACGGACGGTGGCCCGCACCAGGGCGGCCAGCCGCTCCCCCGCGTCCGTCCCGGCCCGCGCCTGCTCGGCCTCGCAGGAGGCGAAGTACTGGGCGCTGCTCTCGTCCAGCAGGGCGTGCAGCAGCTCCTGCTTGCCCGCGTAGTAGTGGTACATCGCGGAGAGGCTGACCCGGGCCCGCCGCGCGATGCCGCGGATGGACGCCGCGCCGTAGCCGCGCTCGGCGAACTCGTACCGGGCGGCATCGAGGATGGCCTTCTGGCCCGCAGGCCGCACCGCACCCACCTGGGTCCTCCCGTTGACCGCATGACCGAACCTGACTGAACGAACGTTGGCTCAGTGTACGCAGCCGTACGGTGGTGCAGCGCAGCCGTACCGAAGGCGTATCCGGCCGTACACAGCCGCAACGCACGACGGAGCGCCGCCCGGACGGATCCGGACGGCGCTCCTCGGTCGGGGGACTCCCTCAGGTGTCAGTCCTTGACCTGCTGGCCCGAGAGGCGCTCGACGCCACGCAGGAGGGCCGAGTGGTCCAGGCCGCCGTCGCCCTGGGCGCGGAGCGAGGCCACAAGGTTCGCGACGACGGCGCCGACGGGCAGCGCGGCACCGACGGTACGGGCGGCGTCGGTGACGATGCCCATGTCCTTGTGGTGCAGGTCGATGCGGAAGCCGGGCTTGAAGTCGCGGTTCTTGAAGTTGTCCTTCTTGCGGCTCAGCACGGTGGAGCCGGCCAGGCCGCCGTTGAGGACGTCCAGGGCGGCGGCGAGGTCGACGCCGGACTTCTCCAGGAAGACCACGGCCTCGGCGCACGCCTGGATGTTGACGGCGACGATGAGCTGGTTGGCGGCCTTGACCGTCTGGCCGGAGCCGTGCGGGCCGCACAGCACGATGGTCTTGCCGAGCGCGTCGAACAGCGGCTTGGCGGTGTCGAAGTCGGCCTGGTCACCGCCGACCATGATGGACAGCACGGCCTCGATGGCGCCGGCCTCGCCGCCGGAGACCGGGGCGTCCAGGACGCGGATGCCCTTCTCGGCGGCGTTCTTGGCCAGGTCGATGGAGGTCTGCGGGGTGATCGAGGACATGTCGATCAGCAGCGCGCCGGACTTGGCGTTCTCCAGGATGCCGTCGGGGCCGTACGCGATGGCCTCGACCTGCGGGGAGGCCGGGACCATGGTGAGCACGACATCGGCGTCGCGGACGGCCTCGGCGATGCTCGCGGCCGCGGTGCCGCCGGCCTTGGCCAGCCGGTCGAGCTTGTCCTGCTCAAGGGTGAAGCCGGTGACGGAGTAGCCGGCCTTGATCAGGTTCTCCGCCATCGGGGAGCCCATGATGCCCAGGCCGATCCACGCGATCTTGGGGAGGTTGCTGCTCATGGAGAGTGTGATCCTTTCCAGGGGAAAAATGGGGACGGTATGAGGACGGTCAGGCGCTGTAGAGCCAGCCGAACGCCTGCGAGCTGGGGCGGTCGCCGGGCTTGTACTCCAGGCCCACCCAGCCGTCGTAACCGGCCTTCTTCAGACGACCGAGCAGGTCCGCCAGCGGCAGGTCGCCGGTGCCGGGCGCGCCGCGTCCGGGGTTGTCGGCGATCTGCACGTGCCCGGTCTTGTCCGCGTAGGCGTCGATGACCTCGTTGAGGTCCTCGCCGTTCATGGCCAGGTGGTACAGGTCCATCAGGAACGTGGCGTTGCCGAGCCCGGTGGCCGCGTTGACCTTGTCGACGATCTCGATGGCCTTCGGTGCCGAGACGATCGGGCAGCGCGGCGACTCGGTGGCGTTGAGCGCCTCGATCAGCAGCGTCGCGCCGATGCGGTCGGCGGCGCGGGCCGCGAGTACCAGGTTCTCCAGCGCCAGGGTGTCCTGGACCTGGGGGTCCACGCCGTCGACGCGGTTGCCGTAGAGCGCGTTGAGGGCCTTGCAGCCGACCGACTGCGCGAAGTCGGCGGCGACGTCGATGTTGGCGCGGAACTTGTCGGACTCCTCGCCGGGGACGGAGAGGGCGCCGCGGTCGGGGCCCGGCAGCTGTCCGGCGTAGAAGTTCAGGCCGATCAGCTGGGTGCCGGCGTCGTTCAGCGCGTGCCGCAGCGCGTCCAGTTCGGACTGCTCGGGAACCGGCGCGTCGACCCACGGCCACCACAGCTCGACCTCGGTGAAGCCGGCGGCGGCCGCCGCCGCGGGGCGCTCCAGCAGCGGCAGTTCGGTGAAGAGGATCGACAGGTTGACGGCGTAACGGGCGTCGGTGAAGCCCATGAGGGATGGCCTTCCTTCCGGTGCGGACGACAGGGGGCGGGGGCCGGGCCTCCCGCGTACGGGGCGCAGGCGGGAGGCCCGTCGGCGTCAGCTCTTCAGCGGCGAGATCGCGCTCGGCGCGTGCCACGGCTCGGTGGCGATCTCCTCGAACTCCGTGACATCGCTGATGTCCGCGGTCTTGCTCATCGCGATGTTGGTGATCCGCTCCAGGATCGCCTCGACGACGACCGGCACGCGGTGCTCGGCGGCGAGCTTCTTGGCCTGCTCGAAGGCGGCGCCCAGCTCGCTCGGGTCGGTGACGCGGATCGCCTTGCAGCCCAGGCCCTCGGCGACCTTGACGTGGTCGACGCCGTAGACGCCCAGCTCCGGGGAGTTGATGTTCTCGAACTCCAGGTTGACCTGGAAGTTGATGTCCAGGCCGATCTGCGCCTGACGGATCAGGCCCAGGTAGGAGTTGTTGACGAGGACGTGGACGTACGGGATGCGGTGCTGCGCGCCGACGGCCAGCTCCTCCAGCATGAACTGGAAGTCGTAGTCGCCGGAGAGCGCGACGACCTGCGCGTCCGGGTCGGCGGTGGCGACGCCGAGCGCGGCCGGGATGGTCCAGCCGAGCGGGCCGGCCTGGCCGCAGTTGATCCAGTGGCGCGGCTTGTAGACATGCAGCATCTGCGCGCCGGCGATCTGGGAGAGGCCGATGGTGGTGACGTAGCGGGTCTCGGGCCCGAACGCCTTGTTCATCTCCTCGTACACGCGCTGCGGCTTCATCGGGATGTTGTCGAAGTGCGTGCGGCGCTGCAGGGTGGCCTTGCGCTCCTGGGTGGAGGCGGCCCACTCGCCGCGGTCCGGCAGCTTGCCCGCGGCCTTCATCTCCTTCGCCACCTCGACGAAGAGCTCCAGCGCCGCCTTCGCGTCGGAGGCGATGCCGTAGTCCGGGGCGAAGATCTTGCCGATCTGGGTCGGCTCGACGTCGACGTGGATGAACTTCCGGCCCTTGCGGTAGACGTCCATCTTGTAACCGGTGTGGCGGTTGGCCCAGCGGTTGCCGATGCCGAGGACGAAGTCGGACGCCAGGAAGTTCTCGTTGCCGTAGCGGTGCGAGGTCTGCAGGCCGACCATGCCGGCATTGAGCTCGTGGTCGTCGGGCAGGACGCCCCAGCCCATCAGGGTCGGGATGACCGGGATGCCGGTCAGCTCCGCGAACTCCACGAACAGGTCGGAGGCGTCGGCGTTGATGACGCCGCCACCGGCGATCAGCACCGGCCGCTCGGCCTCGTTCAGCATCGAGAGGGCCTTCTCGATCTGGGCGCGGGTCGCGAGGGGCTTGTAGACGGGCAGCGGCTCGTACGTCTCGGGGTCGAACTCGATCTCGGTCTGCTGGACGTCGATCGGCAGGTCGATCAGGACCGGGCCCGGGCGGCCCGACCGCATCAGGTGGAACGCCTGCTGGAAGACGCCGGGGACCTGCGCGGCCTCCAGGACCGTGGTCGCGGCCTTGGTGACCGGCTTGGCGATCGAGGCGATGTCGACGGCCTGGAAGTCCTCCTTGTGGAGCACCGAGGTGGGCGCCTGGCCGGTGATGCACAGGATCGGGATGGAGTCACCGATCGCGGAGTACAGGCCGGTGATCATGTCGGTGCCGGCGGGGCCCGACGTACCGATGCAGACACCGATATTGCCCGCGTGGGTACGGGTGTACCCCTCGGCCATGTGGGACGCGCCCTCCACGTGGCGGGCGAGCGTGTGCTGGATGCCGCCGCCGGCCTTCAGGGCCGCGTAGAAGGGGTTGATCGCCGCACCCGGCACGCCGAAGGCGTTGGTCACGCCCTCGCGCTTGAGGATCTCCACTGCCGCACGAGCGGCGGTCATACGAGGCATCGAGTACTCCTGCGTCGTCGGCCTGTCAGGAAGCGGACACGTTCCGGCGTGAGGCCCGGAAGTGACGTTTTCCGTATCTTGGAAAAGTTGTTTTGCTTTATGGAAGACGAAAGTAGAGCGAGACGCGGCAGCCGTCAAGACCGGACCGCGCCCTTCAGCCGAGGTGCGTCCTTCAGCCGGGGCGCGACCGGACAGCACGACGCCCTCCTCGGCTACTGGGCCGGGGAGGGCGTGGGAGGGAGGGCGGCGGGCGTCGGGCGGCGGCGCGGGAGGGTCAGCCGCGCTTGATGCGGCCGCGGACGGCGAGCACCGCGAGGCCGAGGAGGGCCGGCTCGGAAAGGCGGGACACCATCTCGATGTACGTACCGGCGGTGGTCAGATTCTGCCCACTGGCGCGGAAGACCACGGAGTGGATGACCACGTCGGCGGCCTTCTCCGCGCGCTCCCCCGTGAACCGGTCCAGAAAGGGCCGCTGGAGCTCCGGATGCCGTTTCCCGATGACGCCGGCGCTCGCCGGATAGTCGCGCGCGGGCGTGTCCGGCAGGCCGTACGCCATCATCAGCACGACCGTGGCCGCCATCGCGAGGCCGAGCCCGACGAGGGCGCGGGAGGCCCGCAGGCCGTACCCGGAGAGCAGCCAGTACGCCTGCAGCAGCCAGCGCTCCGCCTTGCGCCGCCCGTGACTGTACCGGCGCATCTCCATTTCGCCGTAATAGAAATCCGCCGCGCCCGGCTCGTCCTTCGCGTCCTCGCGTGCTTTACGGAGCTGGCGGTAGGTCGTGGTGAGCGTGGCGAGTCCCGGTACGCCGTCCGGCGACTCCGGCGGATCGCCCCAGGCGTGCCGCGCCGCATGGCGGCGACGGGGCAGCGTGCGCCATTGCCGCTCTTCCTCGATGATCTGGCGCTTGGTGCACCAGCGGGGAATTCCCCGGCCCCACTGGACGCCTCGGGGCGCGGCGGAGAGCCGCCATTTCCCTTCGAATCTCAGCTGGTCGAGGTGGTGTGCGCCGGAGAAACGGCAATGGGTCAGATCCACGTCGCTGAGCAGCAGCATGGCGGCGTCGACTCCGCGGATCGAGGCAATGGAGACCTCGATGTCGTGGGCGGCAGAGAGGGGCTCTTCGCCGGGGCGGCGAGGCGTGGAGAGGTCGGTCGCCACCGAGCTCGGGAACAGCAGTACGGCATCGGTGAGGTCGATTGTCGCCCATCGTGCGCGCAGCGCGACGGCCCCCTCGAAAAGCGCGGAACGGGCATCGATCCCCGCCGCCAGCACGGAAATCTGCAGGGCGTTACGGAATTCTGCATCGGTCAGCCGAAGCGTTTCCCGGCATATCACAGGCCCTCGCCAGGACGCCGCGAAGACCGCCCGCATAAAGCTCACATCGCGCCGGAACACCGCATTGCCGAACCACGCCATGCCGTCGAACCGGCATCCGCCGAACCACGCCGCACCGTCGAATTCCGTGCCTTCGAACCCCGCGTCCTCGGCGAAACTCACTCCCCCGAACGAAGCGATACGAGAAAAGCGGGACCCGTTGAACCAGGCACCTTTCTCGAACCTTGCCCCGTCGAGGGTGACGCCGGAGTCGAAGCGCGCCCCTTCGAATACCGCATCATCACGGAAGCGGGCTCCCGCGAAATCCACGGTTTCCGGGAAACGCGCCCGGTGAAAGGACGCGGAGCCCACGACGGGCCGCCCGTCGTCGCCGCCCAAGCGGCCCAGTAAGTCCGCGAACAGCCAGGGGGGCAACGTCACCCCGCGACAGTCCAGATCGGAACCGGGCCCCAGACCCGCCAAGTACGCCTCGCGCTCGGCGGGTTCGAGATGTGCGAGGCACCGGGCGCCCGCCCGGCTGCCCCGGCATCCGACCGGATCGTCCGCGGAGGCCCCGAACCGGCAGAGATCCCAATCCGGTGGAGTCGGAGTCGGAGTCGTGTCCATGCCGGTGATCCGATCAGCACGGCCACCACAGCGCAACGGGCCGGTACGCAGCGCACGTTGCGTACCGGCCCGTTGCGAGAAGCGTCAGCGGATCGGCATGCCCGCCAGCGTCCGTGCGATCACCAGGCGCTGGATCTCGCTCGTACCCTCGAAGATCGTGTAGATCGCGGCATCCCTGTGCATGCGCTCGACGGGGTACTCGCGGGTGAAGCCATTGCCGCCCAGGATCTGAATGGCCTGACCCGTGACCTTCTTTGCGGTCTCACTCGCGAAGAGCTTGGACTGGGAGCCCTCGGCGGCGGTGAAGGGCTTGCCGTTGACCGCCATCCAGGAGGCGCGCCAGACCAGCAGCCGGGCCGCGTCGATCGACGTACGCATGTCGGCGAGCTGGAAGGCGACGCCCTGGTTGTCGATGATCGGGCGGCCGAACTGCTCGCGGGTCTTGGCGTATTCGAGCGCTTCCTCATACGCGGCGCGGGCGGTGCCGACCGCCATCGCACCGACGGCCGGGCGGGACGCCTCGAAGGTCGCCATCGCGGCGTTCTTCACTCGCTCGCCGCCGCCCGCCTTGGCGCGCTCGCGGGCGCGGGCCATGCGCTCGTCCAGCTTCTCCTTGCCGCCGAGCAGGCAGCTGCCGGGGACGCGGACGTCCTCCAGGACGACCTCGGCGGTGTGCGAGGCGCGGATGCCGTGCTTCTGGAACTTCTGGCCCTGGGCGAGGCCGGGGGTGCCCGGCGGGATGATGAAGGAGGCGTGGCCCTTGGAGCCCAGCTCCGGGTCGACGACCGCGACGACGACGTGGACGTTGGCGATGCCGCCGTTGGTCGCCCAGGTCTTGGTGCCGTTCAGCACCCACTCGTCCTTGGCCTCGTCGTAGACGGCCCGGGTCCGCATCGAGGCGACGTCCGAGCCGGCGTCGGGCTCGGAGGAGCAGAAGGCGGCGACCTTGACGTCGTTCACATCGCCGTACATCTGCGGGATCCAGGTGCCGATCTGCTCCTCGGTACCGTTGGCGAGGACGCCGACGGCGGCCAGGCCGGTGCCGACGATCGACAGGGCGATGCCCGCGTCGCCCCAGAACAGCTCCTCCATGGCCATGGGGATGCCGAGGCCCGTGGGGTCGAAGTACTGCTGGGCGTAGAAGTCGAGCGAGTAGATTCCGATCTTGGCCGCTTCCTGGATCACCGGCCAGGGGGTCTCCTCGCGCTCGTCCCACTCGGCGGCGGCGGGGCGCATGACGTCCGCGGCGAATCCATGGATCCAGTCCCGGACTTCCTTCTGCTCGTCGTTGAGTTCCATGATGAACTCGGCCATGACCCCTCCAGCAGTGCGTTACTTGCGGTAACAGCAGTCTGTTACTCACGAGTAAGCACTGTCAACCTCAGCGACCGATATCTCCCGCCCAATGGACAGGGTGTTACGTTGCGCGAACAGCACGAAGTCACCACAGGGCGGGGAGCCGGACGATGGAAATGACACAGGAGAGCCGCCGCACAGCCAGTGAGCGCCGACGACGCGAGCTGCTGGAGGCCGCGGACCGCGTGGTCCTCCGGGACGGCCCCGAGGCGTCGATGAACGCGATCGCGGCCGAGGCCGGGATCACCAAGCCGATCCTCTACCGGCACTTCGGCGACAAGGGCGGCCTCTACCGCGCACTCGCCGTACGCCACACCGACGCTCTCCTCGCCGGCCTGCGGGCCGCGCTGGACTCCCCCGTGGCACGAAGGGAGCGGGTCGAGGCCACGCTCGACACCTACCTCTCGGCCATCGAGGCCAGGCCGCAGGTCTACCGCTTCCTGATGCATCCGTCCGACGAGGGCCAGACGCCGGACAGCGGTTTCGACGTCGGCCGGCACTCCGCTCCCCTGCTGCGGCGGATGGGCGAGGAGCTCGCGCAGGTCATCGCCGAGCGGGTGGACCTGGGGCCGGTCGGCGACGAGCTGGCGCGGGTGTGGGGCCATGGCATCGTCGGGATGATGCACGCGGCCGGCGACTGGTGGCTGCGCGAGCAGCCGTGTTCGCGAGCGCAATTGGTACAGCATCTCGCGGACCTGCTGTGGGGCCGACTCGCAGCGGCGGGCGACCGCCCGGGCGGCCCGGGGTTCTAGGCCCGGGCCGGGCCGGAGGTGACGTTTCGCCTTCCGGCCCCCCTTGTACTGGGGAACGCTCGAGTGGCTGAGGTGGTGCCCGACCCGCCCGGGGTTCTGAACCACGGCAGTACGGGCAGTACCCGCTAGCCCGCCACCGTCCGGCCCGCCCACGGTGCCTTCGCGGCAGCCCGCAGTGCGCGGCGGCGGCGCAGGCCGGTGAGGTGGTCGACGTACAGGCCGCCGTCCAAGTGGTCGCATTCGTGCTGCAGGCAGCGGGCGAAGAAGCCGGTACCGGAGATCCGGCGCGGCTCCCCGTCCACCGTGACGCCCTCGACCACCGCCTCGTCGTGGCGCGGCGTACCGGATTCGATCCCGGGCAGCGACAGGCAGCCCTCGGGGCCGCGCAGGACCTCGCCGTCCACCGCCACGAGCCGGGGGTTGACCACGTGTCCGAGGTGGCGGACGTCCTCGTCGTCCGGGCAGTCGTAGACGAACACCCGCTGCGCGACGCCGATCTGGTTCGCGGCGAGGCCGACACCCCGCGCCGCGTACATCGTCGCGAACATGTCCTCCACGAGCCGCGCCAGCGCCGGCCCGAAGTCGGTGACCTCCTCGCACGGCGCGTGCAGGGTCGGGTCGCCGAGCAGCCGCATGGGGCGGACGCGGCCGGAACTGCCGGGGATGGAGCGGTGTCGCATGGGGGCAAGAGTACGTTCCGGCCGACGACCAGCGGCGTTGCGGTCCGGGCAGCGGCCCGGCCGGCCCGCCGGATCGCCGGGCGCCGGGCGCCGGCCCGGTCGTCGCTCCCGGTGCAGCGGCGCTGTACGGCAACCCCGTACGGCAGCCCTGTACGGCGGCGGACCGGGCACCACATCAACCACTGCCGGACGTCACATCAACCACTACGGGCACCACATCAGCCGCTACCGAGCACCACATCCACCACTACCGGGCACCACATCAGCCGCTCGAGCGTTCCCCAGTACAAGGGGGGCCCGAGAGCCGAAACGTCACCTCCACACCCCCCTCACGGGTGGTCTGGTTCGGGCCCCGGCGCGGAAATCGATAGGCTGATCCCCAACCACAGCCTCCCGGCCGGCCGGGCCGGTACGGAGGGGCGTTCCACCGGCGGCCCCGGGGGCAGGAGGGCGCCGGATGCAAGGAGGATCTAGGACGATGGCAGGCAACACGGACCCGCTGTCGCCGCGGGCCAAGCTGGCCGTGACGGCGGGCAGGGCCGCGGCGGCGGCGTCGCGCGCGGTGGGCCGCGGCAGCGGATCGGTGATCGGTGGCAAGGTCGCGCTCAGGCTCGACCCCGACCTGCTGGCCCGGCTCGCCCAGCACCTGGACGTGGTCCTGGTGTCCGCGACCAACGGCAAGACCACCACGACCCGGCTGATCGCGGAGGCGCTGCGGGCCAGCGGCCCCGTCGTCTCCAACGCGCTCGGCGCGAACATGCCGGCCGGCATCACCTCGGCGCTGGCCGGGGGTTCGGACGCGCGGTACGGCGTCATCGAGGTCGACGAGAAGTACCTCGCCGGCGTCGCCCGCGACGTCACCCCCAAGGCCATCGCGCTGCTCAACCTTTCGCGTGACCAGCTCGACCGCGCCGCCGAGACCCGCATGCTGGCGGAGCAGTGGCGCGAGGGGCTGGCCGGTTCCAAGGCGCTCGTCGTCGCCAACGCGGATGACCCGCTGATCGTCTGGGCGGCCTCCTCGTCCGCCAATGTCGTATGGGTCGCGGCGGGCCAGGAGTGGAAGGACGACGCCTGGTCCTGCCCGTCGTGCGGCGGCGTGATGCAGCGCCCCGGCGACGACTGGTTCTGCGGCGAGTGCGGCTTCCGCCGCCCGACGCCGAGCTGGGCGCTCTCCGGCGACCACGTGCTGGACCCGCACGGTTCGGCCTGGCCGATCAAGCTCCAGCTGCCCGGCCGCGCGAACAAGGCCAACGCCACGACCTCGGCCGCGGTGGCCGCCGCCTTCGGCGTGCCCCCGCAGGTCGCCCTGGAGCGGATGTACTCCGTCCAGGCGGTCGCGGGCCGGTACGACGTGGTCTCCTTCCTCGACCGCGAGCTGCGGCTGCTGCTGGCGAAGAACCCGGCCGGCTGGCTGGAGACGTTCTCGCTGATCGACCCGCCGCCGACGCCGGTGATCCTGTCCGTCAACGCCCGCGGCGCCGACGGTACGGACACCTCCTGGCTCTGGGACGTCGACTACACCCGGCTCGCCGGCCACCCGATCTTCGTGATCGGCGACCGCAAGCTGGACCTCGCGGTCCGGCTGGAGGTCGCGGGCCTGGAGTTCCAGGTGTGCGAGGACGCCGACGAGGCCGTACGGAAGGCACCGCCGGGGCGTATCGAGGTCATCGCCAACTACACCGCCTTCCAGGACCTGCGCCGCCGCGTGGGCAACTGACCCGATCCGCAACGGACAAGGACGAGCAAGCATGAGTGACAACAGCCTGCGTCTGGTGTGGATCTACCCGGACCTGCTGAGCACGTACGGGGACCAGGGCAACGCACTGGTGGTGGAGCGCCGGGCGCGGCAGCGCCGCCTCGACGTCCAGCGCCTGGACGTCCGCTCCGACCAGCCGATCCCCACCTCGGGCGACATCTACCTGATCGGCGGCGGCGAGGACCGGCCGCAGCGGCTCGCGGCCGAGCGGCTGCGCCGGGACGGCGGTCTGAACCGGGCGGTCGCCAATGGCGCGATCGTCTTCTCGGTGTGCGCCGGTTACCAGATCCTGGGCCACGAGTTCATCAACGACCTGGGCGAGCGCGAGCAGGGGCTCGGGCTGCTGGACGTGGTGAGCACCCGCGGTGAGGGCGAGCGGTGCGTCGGTGACGTACTGGGCGACATCGACCCGGAGCTCAACCTCCCGCCGCTGACCGGCTTCGAGAACCACCAGGGCGTCACCCACCTCGGGCAGACCGCCCGCCCGTTCGCGAAGGTACGATTCGGCAACGGCAACGGCGTGGGGGACGGCTACGAGGGCGCGTGGAACGACACCGTCTTCGGTACGTACATGCACGGGCCCGTGATGGCCCGTAACCCGCACATCGCCGACCTGCTGATCAAGCTGGCGCTGGACGTCAACGCGCTGCCGCCGGTGAGCGACCACTGGTACGAGGCGCTGCGCCAGGAGCGCATCGCGGCGGCTACGCAGCCGGCGTGACTGTCACGGCGGCCGGCATGAGCACGTCGGCCGCCGTGACGTTCCGCCACTTGGGCCCCCCTTGATACAGGGGTAACGATCGGGGAGCCGTCGATGTGCCCGTAACGGCTTGGCCGGATAACAGCGTTTTTGCGTGCCCGCAGTCCCGCACTGCGGGCACGCGCGCGTTCATGTGCCGCGCGCTTGTAGGGTGACGACATCCCAACCGGACGACGGGGTCCGGTCATCCGGTTGAGTTGCAGAGGTTCTACGAGCAATGCGTATTGGTGTACTCACCTCCGGAGGCGACTGCCCCGGTCTGAACGCCGTCATCCGCTCCGTCGTGCACCGCGCCGTCGCCGACCACGGCGATGACGTCATCGGCTTCCGCGACGGCTGGCGCGGCCTGCTGGAGTGCGACTACCGCAAGCTCGACCTGGACGCGGTCGGCGGCATCCTGGCCCGTGGCGGCACCATCCTCGGCTCCTCGCGCGTGCAGCCCGCGCATCTGCGGGACGGCGTCGAGCGGGCCCGCGGCCACGTCGCCGACCTCGGTCTGGACGCGATCATCCCGATCGGCGGCGAGGGCACGCTGAAGGCGGCCCGGCTGCTGTCGGACGCCGGGCTGCCGATCGTCGGCGTGCCGAAGACCATCGACAACGACATCTCGTCGACCGATCTGACCTTCGGGTTCGACACGGCGGTCGGCGTGGCGACCGAGGCGCTGGACCGGCTCAAGACCACCGCCGAGTCGCACCAGCGGGTGCTGATCGTCGAGGTCATGGGCCGGCACACCGGCTGGATCGCGCTGCACTCGGGCATGGCGGCCGGCGCGCACGCCATCGTCGTGCCCGAGCGCCCCTTCGACATCGACGAGCTGTCGGAGCGGGTCGCGGCGCGCTTCGACGCGGGCAAGAAGTTCGCGATCGTCGTCGTGGCGGAGGGCGCGAAGCCGCAGGCCGGCTCGATGGACTTCGAGGTCGGCGGCAAGGACGCGTACGGGCACGAGCGCTTCGCGGGCGTCGCCCGGCAGCTGGCCGTCGAGCTGGAGGACCGGCTCGGCAAGGAGGCCCGCGCGGTGATCCTGGGCCACGTGCAGCGCGGCGGCACTCCGACCGCGTACGACCGCGTGCTCGCGACCCGCTTCGGGTGGCACGCGGTGGAGGCGGCGCACCGCGGCGACTTCGGGATGATGACCGCGCTGCGCGGTACGGACATCACGCTGGTGCCGCTGGCGGAGGCCGTCGAGACGCTGAAGACCGTGCCGGGCGACCGGTACGACGAGGTGGAGTGCGTGCTGTAGTCGCACCGCGTACGACACGGCGCTCGGGCTCTCGCCGCACCGCGTACGGCACAGCGCTCAGGAGCCGCCCCCGGTCACCGTCCGTGCCGGGGGCGGCTCTAGGCTGGTCGCGGAGCATTGGTGCGAATCAGGAGCGAGCGGATGGATCACAGCGGGCACGGCATGATGATGGATCTGCCGCCGTTCACGCTGGGGCGCGGGTTGGAGTTCGGCGGCGACGCCTTCTTCCTCGTCGGATGCCTGCTGGGGCTGGCGCTGTACGGCTGGGCCGTGGTGCGGCTGCGGCGGCGCGGCGACAGCTGGCCGGTGAGCCGGATCGTGGCCTGGGTCGTGGGCGTGCTGACGGTCGCCCTGGTGATGTGCACGAAGCTGAACGACTACGGCATGGCCATGTTCAGCGTGCACATGGTGCAGCACATGGTGATCAGCATGTTGTCGCCGATTCTGCTGCTGCTCGGCGCGCCGGTGACGCTGACGCTGCGGGCGCTGCCGACCGCGGGCCGCGGCCGCAAGGGCCCGCGCGAGCTGCTGGTGGCGTTGCTGCACAGTCGGTACATGCGGATCATCACGCATCCGGCGTTCACGATCCCGCTGTTCATCGCGAGCCTGTACGCGCTCTACTTCACGCCGCTCTTCGACTTCCTGATGGAGTCGCGGACCGGGCACATCGCGATGATGGTGCACTTCCTGGCCGTGGGGCTGGTGTTCTTCTGGCCGATCATGGGTGTGGATCCGGGTCCGCACCGTCCCGGCTATGTGATGCGGATGCTGGAGCTGTTCGCGGGCATGCCGTTCCACGCGTTCTTCGGCATCGCGCTGATGATGGCGTCGGAGACGATGGTGAAGACGTTCCAGCACCCGCCGGCCTCGCTGGGCGTCGACGCGCTCGCGGATCAGCAGGCGGCGGGCGGCATCGCCTGGGCCTTCAGTGAGATCCCGTCGGTGCTGGTGCTGATCGCGCTGGTCTTCCAGTGGTACACGACGGAGAAGCGGCAGTCGGTACGGATGGACCGGGCCGCCGACCGGGACGGCGACAAGGAGCTGGCGGCGTACAACGCCTATCTCGCGTCGCTGAACGCGCGCGGCCAGGGCTGACGCGGACTCGGTCCGGGAGTCGGGCGGGCGAGGCGGAATCCGGCGAAAGCTGGCGGTGCGGGCCGCGGCCGGGGAACATGTCCCCAAGGCCGCGGCCCGTGGCATATCCCCGTACGGGCCGCCGTGAGGAGGATGCCAGGATGCCCGGATCGGCTAAGGCGATGGCAGGGTGCACGGTGGGCGGGCTGATCCTGGCCACGGCGTACACGGTGGCGGTGGGCAGCAGCGGTTGGCTCTGGTTCGCGTGGGTGGTGCTGGCCCTGGTGACGGTCGGGGTGGTGGCCGGGAAGCGGTGGTGACCGCCTCCCCGCCTACGGGAGGGATCGGAGGCGCCGCACGGTCGCCTGCAAGGGCGCGGCCGGCTGGAGCAGCAGGCCGACGCGTGGGTCCGGGTCGGCGGGTGCCACGTCGAGGTGGCACCGCTGGGCGAGGGTGGCGAGCAGGAGTGCGGCCTCGACCTGGGCGAAGCGTCTCGTGCCCGGCGGCCCACAGGGTGGCGGCCTCGTCGCGCACCTCAGCGGCGGTCAGCGGCCGGCCCGCTTCGTCGCGGGCCGCCAGGAGCCTGCTCAGCAGGTCGTCGCGGTCCTCGGTGTCGCCGCGCCGCTGCCGCGCGCGGATCAGCCGGTGCACCTCGGCGTCGATGGTGGCGATGGCCCGGAGCAGGCGGCGCCGGCCCGGGGTGCGGATCCAGCCCGGCAGGAAGAGGGTCATGTTCCGCAGTTCGGCGCCGATGTGGTGTTCGGCGACGGCCATCGCCTCGCTGAGTTCCCCGGTCCGGTCGCCGAGGTCGTTGCCGAACAGGGTGCGCAGGACGATGCGCTGGGTGAGCAGCGCCATCTGGTGGCGTACGTCGATGCGGTCGCCGTCCCGCCACTGCCCGGCCGCGTCCTGCGCGCACTCGACCATGGCGGAGGCGTAGCCGCGTACCTGGCGGGGGCGGACGGTGGGCTGGACGAGGGACCGTTTGCGGCGCCAGTCGCCGCCCTTGCTGAGGATGAGGCTCTGGCCGGTGAGCTGTTTGAAGGCCCAGCCGATCTCCAGGAGCTCGAAGGTGCGCTCTCTGGCGGCCAGGAATTCGGCGATGTGCGCGGGGTGGAAGAGGAACAGGCTGCGCCGCGGCCCGAGGGACCAGGTCACCGCGTCGCCGAACTCGTCACGCAGCCGTACGAGGAAGCCCAGGGGGTCCCTGCCGAAGGCCGGGAGGTTGCCGAGGAGGGGCAGGCCGCGGGGTCCGGGTACGGGCTTGAGGGGGACGGAGGGCGGGGGCATGGGGTCTCCGGGGGCCAGGGGGCCGTCAGGCCGTACCGCGGAGTACGCGCTGTTCGAAGCGGTGGAAGGCGCTCTCCAGCCGCCACTGCAGGCGCGCCTTGAGGCCGATCGTGGTGCCGGTCCTGGGGGTGGCGGTGAGGTCGGGGCCCGGCAGGAATGCCTGTTCCAGCGAGGTCCGGGCGAGGTCCTTCAGTTCGGGGTAGCTCAGGTCGTACGTGGTCGCGGCGCGCTGGTACTCGTGGCTGATGTCGGTGCGGGAGATCCCGGGGTCGTCGGTGGCGAGGGTCACCGGTACGCCGGCCCGGCGGTAGCGCTGGAAGGGGTGGGCGTCCCCGCTGACGCCGAGGATCTGGGCGTTGCTCGTCAGGGGTGATTCGAGGGCGATGTGGTGGTGGGCCATGGTGCGCAGCAGTTCTTCGGCGTCGTCCTCGTGTGCCAGGTCCACGCCGTGGCCGATGCGCTCGGCGTGGCCGGTGTGTACGGCTTCGCGGATGTGGAAGCGCAGGTCGGCGGGCTTGACCAGGCCGGGTGTGAGTTCGCCGGCGTGCAGGGTGATGTGCGCGTGGGGGTAGACGCCGTGCAGGTAGTCCAGCATCCGCATGTGGAGCCGGTAGTCGCGCAGGGCGACGGCGCCGTCCTCCGGGGCGACGAGGTTGACCGCGACGAACCGCCGGTCGTGCTCGGCCAGCCGCATGCCGAGCGCGAGCTGCGTGAAGACCTGCTCGGGTGCGGCGGACCGGGTGCCCTGGGAGATGAAGCGGTACGTGACGCGGCAGGCGGGCGCCGGGGTGGCGGTGTCGCAGTGTGCGGTGCGGCGGAAGTCGGCCGTGGCGCGGTCGGCCTCCTGGCGGGCGTCGCGCACCACTTGGTCCAGCTTGCCGCCGGCCAGCAGCGCGCGGTGCATCCGGGCGAGGTCGGCGTCGTACCCGACGTCTGCGGCCAGCCGGCGCGCGGCGGCCCCGGCCGGGCTGACCATGGTCTCCAGGTACGACTGGTGGTTGGCGGCCGCGGTGCCGGCCACGTCGGCCAGCAGTTCACCGGTGTGCCGCTTGGTGACCTCGCCGAATTTGCCGAAGGCGGCGAAGAAGTGGTCGTGGCCGGATTCGCCGGGCGGGAGGTCCTGCATCGACCAGGCGCGGATCAGCCGCTGCCGGAAGGCGGGGTCGGTACGGGTGTCGGCGGCGGACCGGGTGCCGGCCCGGCACGGCGGCGGCAGGGCCGTGTCGGTCCGGTCGATGCACAGTCCGTCCTGCGCGGCGAGGCGGACGAGCAGCTCGGTGGAGACCGCGCCGGAGAGGTGGTTGTGCAGGTCACCGCCCTTGGGCAGGGCCTGCATGAACGCGCGCAGCGCCTGTGGGTGGTGCCGGATGGCGTCCAGGCGTGCGTCGACGCGCTGCTCGGCGGGGGTCGCGGGACGGCCGGCCGGTGGCGGTGTCGCGGCGGCGTCCGGTACGGCGGGCAGGGCCGCCGCGCCCAGGGAGGCGGCGCCCAGGAGGGCCAGTACGGCGCGCAGGCCGGGCTTGGGACGGGGTGCGGAAGCGCTCCTGCGGAGCCGGGTGCCGAAGATCACGGTGCATCTTCGGCATGCGGGGTGGCCGGGTGCGACCTGACAGGCCGAGATCCGGCCAAGGCCACCCGGTCGGCACAGCCACGGGCCCGGCGGCCCGGTGGCTGTGCCGGTGCGGTCCGGGCTCTTATGCCCCCGAGTACGCCCCGGAGACCGTCTCCAGCTGCCGCTCGGCTTCCCGGGCGGCGAAGGGGCACTGCCAGTCGGCGGGCTTGGGGCGGCCGGAGTAGCGGCGGGCCTCGGAGAGCTGCTCGTACTCGTACAGGTTGGGGTTGATGTCCCCCTGCAGCTTGATGTCCTGCTTGCGTATCTTGTCCGCCAGCCGGTCCCACATGCCGGCGCCCTTGATGAGGTCGAACTGCTCGTGGGAGTTGAAGGCCAGCATGGGGAAGGGAGGCCGGCGGCCCCAGCGGCGGTGCGTCTCGTGCAGACCGATCACGAAGAAGGGATGGCCGGCGACGCTGAACGCGAACTGCCCGGACTGGGGATCGGACGAGTAGCCGTCGGCCCAGCGATGGGATTCCGCGTCCTGCTCGTGGAGCAGTTGCAGCTGCTCCCAGAGAAGCTCTTCGAACCGCAGCTCATCGACTCCGCGAGGTTGCTCGAACGTCGCGATGAAGCTGGTGAACGTCCGGGGGCTCCAGTCCGCCGCGCCGACGAATTCCGCGAGGTCGAGCGCCATCAGCCGGGCGGCTTCCGTACTCCCCATCCGGTCGTAGTGCCGGTGGGTGATCCCGCCCCGGCGCCAGGCCGACCGGCCCGCCAGGCAGGAGAACCGCTCCCCCAGGATGAACTCCTCGACCTCGCCACGCGCATCCGCCGTCATGGCCAGCCTTCCTTCCAATTACGTGCCTCCTCACAGGGAGATCGTTCCGGTGTGCCTGGCTGATTGTGACGGCCGAAGGCCGGTCAAAGAAAATCCGCGGCGGAACGCGCGATGACGAATCGCCCGCATCCCCCTGCAATCGGGTGGTTGTGCGCCGCCGGACACCGTCACGGGGCAGGCGTTCCGGAGTCGTGAGGAACTCCGGAGGCGTGAGGAACAAGGAATCCAGGAACCCAGGAATCAGCAACCGAGGAAACAGGAACCGAGGAGAGGTGTGGCATGAGTGAGTACGAGCGTTCCCGGACGATGCCGGCGCTGCCCGAGCACGTCTTCGACCAGGCGAGCGATGTGTCGCGGCTCGATTCCTGGATGCCGGCGGAGCTGCACGTACGGGAGGAGGAGCTGCCGGCCGTGACGGTGCACGAGGACCGTACGGGCGAGGACGCGTCCGCTCTCTTCCGGGCCCAGTCCGACCAGCAGCGCCTGGAGTGGGGCACCCGGGAGACCGGCAGCTACGCCGGGTGGCTGCAGGTCGCCGGCATCGGGAGCGGGGCGAGCGAGGTGACCATCCACCTGTCCTTCTTCGAGGCGTCCCACGACCCGGGCGGCGAGGCCGTGGACGCCGCGCTGGACCGGAGCCTGGAGCGGCTGGCGGAGCAGGTGCGGCTGCGTGTCGACGACGCGGGATAGCCGACAGCGCGGGGCAGCGGCAAAAGGGATATTCAATTCGTTTCGCCGCGCCGGCCGGCGGAAACCCGGCTCGGTGCGACCGCCGGAGCGGGCGGCGCCCGGCGCCCCCGCCCACGCCGGGATCGAGAGGTGGAAGATCATGCATCATGACGAGTTCCTGCGATCGGTACAGGCCGGAGCCGCGCTCCCCGACCACGGGGCGGCGGAGCGCGCGGTGCGGGCGACGCTGGAAACGCTGGCGGAGCGCATCCCCGACGGCCTCGCCGAACACGTGGCGGCCCAGCTGCCGCACGAGATCGGCGAGCACCTCCGCCGGGTGGTCGCCGCGCACGAGGGCGGGTCGGCCGAGCACCACACGGCGGAGCGGTTCGACCTGACGACCTTCGCCGCGCGGATCGCCTGGCGCGGCGGGGTCTCGGAGGACGCCGCGCTGCAGGAGGCGAGCGCGGTCTTCGAAACGCTGGACGCGGCGCTCGCGCCCGAGCTCAGCGAGAAGCTGGGCAGCGTCCTGCCGCCCGACATCCGCGAGCTGCTGCCGACGAGCCGGGTGGAGGACCGTTGACCGCGAACCGGGCACCTGACCTGCGTGCCGCCGTGATCACCGGGGCGGACTCCGGCATCGGCCGCGCCACCGCCGTACGCCTCGCCGAGCAGGGCGTGGACATCGGCATCACCTGGCACACCGACCGGGAGGGCGCCGAGGCGACGGCCGCCGAGGTGCGCGGCAAGGGCCGGAACGCGGCGATCGAGCGGATGGACCTCGCGGACCCGCCGGCGGCGGCGCAGGTCGTCGACCGGCTCGCCGAGCGGCTCGGCCGGCTCGACGTCCTCGTCAACAACGCCGGCACCGGCACCGCGACGCCCTTCCTCGACATCGGCCACGAGACGTTCCAGCACGTGGTGGACGTCGACCTCATCGGCCCGTTCCTCTGTTCCCAGCTGGCCGCTCGGCGCATGATCGACCAGGGGGACGGCGGCCGGATCGTCAACGTCACCAGCGTGCACGAGCACCAGCCCCGGGTCGGCGCCGCACCGTACTGCGCTGCCAAGGGCGGGCTGGGCCTGCTGACGCAGGTCATGGCCCTGGAACTGGCCGAGTACGGCATCAACGTGAACGCCGTCGCGCCCGGTGAAATCGCCACCCCGATGACCGGGCAGGAGGACGCGGACGTGACCGTCAAGGACCGGCCCGGCGTCCCGCTGGGCAGGCCGGGCGACGCCCGCGAGGTGGCCGCCGTCATCGCCTTCCTCGCCGGCCCGGACGCGGCGTATGTGACGGGGGCATCGTGGGCCGTCGACGGTGGCATGCTGCGGATGGGCCCGCAGGCCGGCTCCCACCTCACGGACCACAGCTGGCGCCGCCCCTGAGGCCCCTGCAGGCCTCGACACCGTACGGACGCCGCGGCCTTACGTGGCGCTGCGCTCGCTCTCGTCCCGGAGCTCGCGCTCCACGGCGCGGTTGCGGGCGTCGTCCGGGCGGCCGGCCGCGCTGCCGGGCCGGCCGGCCCTGAGCAGCTCGCGCCAGCGTTCCGGGCTCCAGTCGGCCGGCCGGGTCGTGGCGATGAAGTGCTGCACCGCGGCGAGGAAGCGGTCCGGATCGGCGGTGAAGGGGAAGTGCCCTGCACCCTCGAAGACCTCCAGACGGCTGCCGGGCATCGCGGCGTGCGCGCGGTACGCGTGCCGTACGGGCAGCACGCCGTCCCGTGACCCCCACAGCAGCAGGGTGGGCATGCCCTCGGCCAGGTAGCACCGGTCCAGCATGGTGATGACCTGGCCGCGCCAGTCGACCACCGCGCGCAGGCTGCGGACGAACGCGCTCCGGGACGCCGCGTCCGGGAGCGAGTCGACCAGCCGGAGCAGGGCCGGCGCGTCCTGCCCGAGGTCCGTGCCGAGGCCCTTGAGCAGCCCGACGACCAGCCGGGTCTGGCAGCGCATCCCCGGCAGGCCGAGCACCGACAGCAGTGCGGCGGCCACCGGCAGGGACACGGCCCGCAGGACGGGGGTGACCTCCCGGCCCACGCCGCCCGCGCTGACCAGCACCAGGCGCTCGGTGCGCTCGGGGAACTGGTACGCGAACTGCATGGCCACCCCGCCGCCGAGCGAGTGCCCGATCAGGGTCGCGCGGTCGATGCCGAGGACGCCGAGCAGGTCGCGGACGCCGTTGGCGTAGGCGGCGACCGAGTAGTCGGCGCGGGGCTTGTCGGAGGCGCCGTGGCCGAGCAGGTCGGGGGCGATCACGGTGTGGTTCCTGGCCAGCGCCGGGAGGACGCCCTCCCAGGTCGCGGAGGAGTCCCCGATGCCGTGCAGGAACACGAGGGCGGGTCCACGGCCCGCGAGCCGGAAGGCGCGGCGGTAACCGTGCACCACGTGGTAGCGCAGCTCCACGTCGTCCTGCACGCCCGACGCCCCCTCCCCCGGCCGTCTCCCCGTCTCCCCGCTTCTCCGTGCGAGCGTAGAAGGTGTAGCACCCCGACACCGTTACCGGAGCGTTTCGCGCCCGCTACGACGCTTCGCGACGGCCGCCGTGGACGCGTCCCGGCGGCGGGCGGCCGCGGGTGCGGGGCCGTCCGCACCCCGTGATACTGAAAGGCGGGCCGTGCGCAGCAGAAGCGAGGAGGTACCAGTGGAACGACTGCCCCCGGTGATGAGCGACCCGCTCACCAACCACGGAACGGCCTTCACCCGCGCGGAACGTGACCGTCTCGGCCTCGTGGGCCGCCTGCCCGACGGCGTACTCACCCTCGATCAGCAGGCGCGGCGCGCGTACGGCCAGCTGCGGCGGCAGCCCACCGATCTGGCTGCGAACATCTACCTGGAGCAGCTGCACGACCGTAACGAGGTGCTGTACCACCGGTTGCTGACGGACCACCTCGTGGAGCTGCTGCCCATCGTCTACGACCCGACGGTCGGGCAGGCGATCAAGGACTACAGCCACGAATACCGGCGGCCCCGGGGCGTGTTCCTGTCCATCGACCGCCCGCAGGACCTGCGCCGCTCGTTCGAGGCACTGCAACTGTCCGCCGACGACGTGGACATGGTCGTGGTGACCGATGCCGAGCAGATCCTCGGCATCGGCGACTGGGGTGTGCACGGCATCCAGATCTCGGTCGGCAAACTCGCGGTGTACACGGCCGCGGCGGGCATCGACCCCGCGCGCTGTCTGCCGGTGGTGCTCGACGTCGGCACGGACAACGCGCAGTTGCTCAACGACCCGCTCTACCTGGGCGTACGGCACAGCCGCGCCCGGGGTGAGGAGTACGACCGGTTCGTCGCCGACTTCGTCGAGACCGTGTCCGCCCTGTATCCGCACGCGCTCCTGCACTTCGAGGACTTCGGGCCCGGCAACGCCCGGCGCATCCTGGAGCGGTACGGCGACCGCCACCGCCTGTTCAACGACGACATGCAGGGCACGGGGGCGATCACGCTCGCGGCGCTGCTGTCCGCGCTGGACGTGACCGGTGTCCCGTTCCGCGACCAGCGCGTCGTGGTGTTCGGCGCCGGCACGGCAGGCGTCGGCATCGCCGACCAGCTGCGCGCCGCCATGGTCCGCGACGGCCTGGACGAGGACGCCGCGACCGGGCGTTTCTGGCTCGTCGACAAGCAGGGGCTGCTGCTCGACGACATGTCCGACCTGCGCGACTACCAGCGCGGCTATGCCCGGCCCGCCGCCGAGGCCGCCGACTGGACCGACGGCCGCCCCGTCGACCTGCTGACGACCGTACGGAAGGTGCGTCCGACCGTTCTGATCGGTACCTCGACCGTGCGCGGGGCCTTCACCCGGGAGGTGGTGGAGGCGATGGCCGAGCACGTCGACCGGCCCATCGTCCTCCCGCTCTCCAACCCCACCGAGCGGATCGAGGTGCTCCCTTCCGACCTGCTGGACTGGACCGAGGGCCGGGCGCTGACGGCGGTCGGCATCCCGGTCGAGCCGGTGGAGGCCGGCGGCGTGCGGCATGTCATCGGCCAGGCCAACAACGCGCTCGTCTACCCGGGCGTGGGCCTGGGCGTCATCGTGTCGCGCGCCGAACGGGTCACGCCGGGGATGCTCCGGGCCGCGGCCGAGGCCGTCGCGGGCCAGGTGGCCACGGGCGAGCCCGGGGCGCCACTGCTGCCGGAGGTGGAGAACCTGCGCGCCTCCTCGGCGACGGTCGCGGTGGCGGTCGTACGAGCGGCGGCCGAGGACGGCGTGGCGACGGTCGTACCGGCCGACCCCGTACAGGCCGTACAGGACGCCATGTGGCAGCCGGAATACGGGCCGGTGTCAGACCCGCGTCCCTGACTCACGGCCCTGACTCACGGCCCTGACCCGCGCCCCGGGAGTCCCTGGCCCTCAGGCGCGGTGCGGATCCACGCGGTGCCGGACCCAGACGTTGGGTTCGACGTAGGCCGCGTGGTCATGGGCGGTGTCGCAGTGCACGGGGACCAGGGCGCCGGGCACCTCGATGTCACCGTCGCGGTCGAAGGGCAGGCCGGTCCACCGCCGCCACTGGGCCAGGGAGCCGCTGACCGTCATCGACGCCGGGGCGATCCTCTCGATGGTGCCGCCGGCCTTGACGTGCACGCGTAGCCACGGGTCGGCCGGCAGTCCGTCCGCGCGCCGCCGGCGGACGTAGTCGGCCATGGGGACGCGCGGTTCACGATGCTTGGCCGTCGGGCGGACCGGGGCCAGCAGCACGTCGTGGCCCTGCTCGCCGACGGCGCTGCGCAGCGCCTCCAGCATCCGGTAGGACAGCCCGCGGCCGAGGTACTCGGTGTCCACCGTGATCTCCAGCGCACTGGCCGTCGTCGGCGGGTGCCCGTCGCGCCGGTCGTGGAACGCCCACCCCAGCACCCGGTCCCAGCCCCGGTCCGGCGTCTCCTCGCGGCCGTCGCGCCCGCCGTCGAAGGGCACGCTCAGCCCGCGCGCCACGACGCGGTCACCGTCCGTCGCCACCACGCAGTACTCGGGGAAGTCCGCGGCCACCCGGCCCAACAGGGCGTCCGCCACCGGGTCGTGCGGTATGAAGGCCGGCCAGGTCTCGGTGAGCTCGTAGAGACGGGGCAGCAGCGCCGGGCGCTCGGCGACGGGGGTGATCCGGATGCGGTCGGTGTCTGTCACAGCGCGGACGCTGCCACAAGGACACCGCTGCGGCCAGCGGTTTTCTCCGGCCCTGCGTGCCTGGCCGACAAGCGGCTACACGTCAGTGGCGCGGCAGCCCATGGTCGGAGGGCGGGGCACGAGCGCCGGCCGGCCGCCGACGGGCTCCTGCGCGCGCTTCGTTGGTCGTGGGCGCCACCTGGCGGGCAAGGTCAGGGGCTCCCGAACAGGGAGGAGTTGGCATGATCTTCTTCCGGCGGTCCCGCCTGAAGGCACGCGCCGTGAAGCAGAGGACGAGGCAGGCCGCCGGCCGCACCGCGGAGGCGCTGGACGCCCGGCTGCCGGTCGCCGAGGGCGGCGGGCTGCTGCGCAAGCCGTTCCCCGACCACTGGTCGTTCCTCCTGGGCGAACTGGCCCTGTACAGCCTGATCGTGCTGATCCTGACGGGGGTCTACCTCACGCTCTTCTTCAAACCCGACATGCACGAGGTGGTGTACCGCGGCGCGTACACACCGCTCTCCGGCATCCGCATGTCCGAGGCGTTCGACTCCACCCTGCACATCAGCTTCGACATCCGCGGCGGGCTGCTGATCCGGCAGATGCACCACTGGGCCGCGCTCGTCTTCATCGCGGCGATCGGCGTCCACCTGCTGCGGGTCTTCTTCACCGGGGCGTTCCGCAAGCCCCGCGAGGTGAACTGGATGATCGGGGTGACGCTCTTCCTGCTGGCGCTGGCGGAGGGCTTCGCGGGCTACTCGCTCCCCGACGACCTGCTGTCGGGCACCGGGCTGCGGATCGCGCAGGGCATCATGCTGTCGCTGCCGCTCGTCGGGTCGTACGTCAGCATGTTCGCCTTTGGCGCGGAGTTCCCCGGCCACGACATGATCTCCCGGCTGTACGGGGCGCACATCCTGCTCATTCCCGGCCTGATCCTGGCCCTGGTCACCGTCCATCTGATCCTGGTCTTCTACCTCAAGCACACCCAGTGGGCGGCCCCGGGCCGCACCAACCGCAATGTGGTCGGCAAGCCCCTCTTCCCCCACTTCATGGCCACGTCGGGCGGCCTGTCCCTCATGGTCTTCGGGGTGACGGCGTTCCTCGGCGGGGTGGCGCAGATCAACCCGGTCTGGGTGTACGGCCCTTACCGTCCCGACCAGGCGTCCACCGGCGCCCAGCCGGACTGGTACGTCGGCTTCCTGGAGGGCGCGCTGCGGCTCGTACCGCCGTGGGAGACGTCGGTCGCAGGCCACACCCTCATGTGGAACGTGCTGCTCCCGGCCGTGGTGCTGCCGCTCGCGCTGTTCGCGCTGCTGTACGCGTACCCGTTCGCCGAGGCGTGGGTGACCGGTGACCGGCGCGAGCACCATCTGTGCGACCGGCCGCGCGACCGGCCCGTGCGCACCGCGCTCGGCACGGCGGCCGTCAGCGCGTACGCGGTACTGCTGCTGGCCGGCGGGAACGACGTGGTGGCCGACACCCTCGGCATCTCCCTCAACGCCCTGACCTGGCTGCTGCGGACGGCGCTGATCGTGCTGCCCGTCGTCGTGTTCCTGGTGGTCAAGCGGGTGTGCCTGGCGCTGCGGGAAGCCGAGTTGGAGCGGCTGGCCGAGGGCGAGGAGACCGGGCGGATGCGCCAGACGGTCGAGGGCGGTTACGAGGAGGAGCACCGGCCGATGGGCGAGGAGGAGCGGTACGTGGTGCTGTACGGCAGCATGCCGGCGGCGCCGCCGCTGACGGCGGCCGGGCGGGACGGGTCTCCGGAGGAGGCCGACGGGGCCGGTGCGGACGGCGATGCCGGGCGGCTGCGGGCCGCGCTCAGCCATTGGTTCGCGGCGGCCTCGCACCCGCGCACGGACTCCCGGGAGCCCGGCCGTCAGCTGCGCGACCGGCGTCAGCTCCGCGACCGGCCGGCGGGCGGCTCGTCGCCGGACTCCTGACGGTCCTGACGCCCCGCGTACTGGAACACCATCTCGAAGACGCCGAGGGCCAGCACGCCCGCCCCCAGCAGCGCCAGCCACAGCCCGAAGACGACGCCGAGCGCGACGACCGTGAAGCCCGCGGCGACGACGAGGGGCCAGGGGCTGGCGGGCGGGAAGAAGTCCAGCGGCCCGGCGGTGTCGGCCACCTCGGCGTCGCGGCGGTCCTGCGCCCGCTGCCCGCGCCGCCGGTACTGCACGGCCAGGAAGAAGGCGACCAGCGCGGCCATCAGACAGGCCACGATCAGCACGCTGGCGCCCGCGGGGTCGTGGCCGTATCTGCCGTAGACGCCCGCGGTGACGGCGAAGAAGACCGCCACACCGGCGAAGAGAACGGCTTCGGTCTTCATGTGTCCTCCCCCTGCTCCTTCTTCTCCTCCGCCGGCTTCACGTGTGCCACTCCTTCTCCGGATGGTGCAGGTCAAAGGCGGGCGACTCGGAGCGGATGCGCGGCAGGGCGACGAAGTTGTGGCGCGGCGGCGGGCAGGAGGTGGCCCACTCCAGGGACCGGCCGTAGCCCCACGGGTCATCCGTGCCGACGCGCGTGCCGTACTTCGCGGTCTTCCACACGTTGTACAGGAACGGCAGCGTCGAGGCGCCCAGCAGGAACGCGCCGATGGACGAGACGGTGTTGAGGACCGTGAAGCCGTCGGCGGCGAGGTAGTCGGCGTAGCGGCGCGGCATGCCGTTCTCGCCGAGCCAGTGCTGCACGAGGAAGGTGGTCTGGAAGCCCACGAACAGCGTCCAGAAGTGGATCTTGCCGAGCCGCTCGTCCAGCATCTTCCCCGTCAGCTTCGGCCACCAGAAGTAGAAGCCGCCGAACATCGCGAACACGACCGTCCCGAACAGCACATAGTGCAGGTGCGCCACGATGAAGTACGAGTCGGTGAGGTGGAAGTCCAGCGGCGGCGAGGCGATCAGTACGCCGCTGAGCCCGCCGAGCAGGAACGTCACGAGGAAGCCGACCGCCCACAGCATCGGCGGTTCGAAGGAGAGGGACCCGCGGTACATGGTCCCGATCCAGTTGAAGAACTTCACCCCCGTGGGCACCGCGATGAGGAACGACATCAGGGAGAAGAACGGCAGCAGCACCGCGCCGGTGGCGAACATGTGGTGCGCCCAGACCACGGCCGACAGCATGGTGATCGCGACGGTCGCGCCGATCAGCCCGACGTACCCGAAGACCGGCTTGCGGGAGAAGACCGGCAGGATCTCCGTCACGATGCCGAAGAACGGCAGCGCGACGATGTACACCTCGGGGTGGCCGAAGAACCAGAACAGGTGCTGCCACAGGATCGCCCCGCCGTTGGCCGCGTCGAAGACGTGCGCGCCGAACTTCCGGTCCGCCTCCAGTGCCAGCAGCGCCGCCGTCAGCACAGGGAAAGCCGGGAGCACGAGGATCGAGGTGAAGAGCACGTTCCAGGTGAAGATCGGCATCCGGAACATCGTCATGCCGGGCGCGCGCAGGCACATGATGGTGGTGATGAAGTTGACCGCGCCGAGCGTGGTGGACACACCCGCCACGACCAGGCCCATGGTCCACAGGTCACCGCCGGTGCCCGGTGACCGGACGGCCCCGTTCAGCGGCGCGTACGCGAACCACCCGAAGGCCGCGGCCCCGCCGGGCACCAGGAATCCGCTCACCACCATCAGGGCGCCGAAGAGGTACATCCAGTACGACAGCGCGTTCAGGCGGGGGAAGGCCACGTCCGGCGCGCCGATCTGGAGCGGCATGACGGCGTTCGCGAACCCCGCGAAGAGCGGGGTGGCGAAGAGCAGCATCATGACCGTGCCGTGGATCGTGAACAGCTGGTTGTAGAGGTGCTCGTCGACGATCTGCAGCCCTGGCCGCGCCAGCTCGGCCCGCATCAGCAGGGCGAGTACGCCGCCGAAGAGGAAGAAGCAGAAGGACGTCACCAGGTACAGATTGCCGATCACCTTGTGATCGGTGGTCCGCGTCAGCCGGACCAGTCGCCTGCCCAGCGACGGGGCCGGTCGGTACACCGGCCGCACCACGCCGTCCGCCAGTTCGGTCACAGCCTCGCCTCCCGGGAACACGCCGACTCAGCGGCGTCCGAGTGCCCCGGCCGGCGGCGGAGAATCCGCACCGCGGGCCACCGGGACCAAACCGTCGCCGCTCCGGCTCCGAATGACTCGTGTACCGGAATTCCCCGGGCACCGGAATTCCCGGGTTCCGGACGGACGTCGTAGAGGATCACCGCGTGAAAGAAATCGTGCGCATCGGGGAGAGCCCGGCACCGGGTCCGGATCTGCCGGCGCTGATGGAGTCCGTCGCCCGCGGGGACGAGGAGGCGTTCTCGGGCGTCTACGACATCGTCGCGGGGCCCGTCCTGGGCGTGGTGCGCGGCGTGCTGCGCGATCACGCCCAGTCGGAAGAGGTGACGCAGGAGGTGCTGGTCGAGGTGTGGCGGACGGCGGCCCGTTACCGTCCGGAGCGCGGCGCGGCGATGAACTGGGTGCTGACGCTGGCGCACCGGCGCGCGGTGGACCGGGTGCGGTCGGCGGAGGCGTCGGCGAAGCGGGAGCGCAGGGCCGCGCTGCTGGACCGTACGCCGGAGTTCGACGAGGTGACGGAGCAGGTGGACGCCCGCCTGGAGCGGGAGCAGGTGCGCCGCTGCCTGCGGACGCTCACCGAACTGCAGCGGGAGTCGGTGTCCTTGGCGTACTACCGGGGGCTGTCCTACCGCGAGGTGGCGGAGCTGCTGTCGGTGCCGCTCGGGACGGTCAAGACGCGGCTGCGGGACGGTCTCATCCGGCTGCGTGACTGCCTGGGGGTGACCGCGTGACCGGCGCCGACCTGCACACCCTGACGGGCGCGTACGCCCTGCACGCCCTGCCCGACGACGAGCGCGCGGAGTTCGAGCGGCACCTGGCCGTGTGCGAGTCCTGCGCGCAGGAGGTGCGGGAGCTGTCCGCCACGGCCGGCCGGCTGGGCCTGGCGGTCTCCGTCACGCCGCGTCCCGGCCTCAAGGACGATGTGCTGCGGCGGATCACCACGGTCCGCCAGGAGGCTCCCCGTACGCCGCGGCCGCCGCACTCCGGACCCGTGTCGGCCCGGGCCCGGCGGCTGACGCGCTGGGCACTGGCCGCGTGTCTCGCCATCGCGGCGGCGCTCGGCGGCGTGGCGGTCTGGCAGCACGACCGGGCCGAGGACGCGCGCGAGGAGGCCCGGCGGGCCCAGCAGCACACGGAGGACCTGGCGGCGGTGCTGGGCGCGCGGGACGCGAAGGCCCGTACGGCCCGGTGGGGCAAGGAGGCAAGCGGTACGGTCGTCGTCTCGCGCAGCCGCGACCAGGCGGTGTTCATAGCCTCGGGGATGTCGAAGCCACCGGACGGCAAGGTGTACCAACTCTGGTTCGACGACAACGGAACGATGCGTTCCGCCGGGATGCTGGACCCGGCCCGGCCCACGGCCGCGGTCATGATGGGGCCGCTCGGCCGGGCGTCCGGCATGGGGATCACCATGGAACCGGCGGGCGGGTCGCCCCGGCCGACCTCCGCTCCGCTGACCATGGTGCACCTCCCCGCGTGACGCCCGCTCAAGGAAACCGTGCGCCGGTCCGATGAAGGACCACGTCGATCCCGTACAAGTCGAGCCAGTGCAAGTCGATCCAGTACGAGTCGATCCAGCAGAGGACCAACTCGATCCGGGAAAGGACCAATCCGCCGCCCGTCCGGCGACGGATTCCCCACGTGAGCAGAGACCAGAGATTTCGGGAAGCCCCGGCACGGGGCACGCGGCTGCGGGCACTGGCACCGGGAGCCCTCAGCGGGCTCCTCGCCGGATACGCGGCGCTGGCCGTCGCGGAGCTGGCGTCGGCGGCGGTGCGGCCGCAGGCCGGCCCGGTCGTGGCGGTGGGCGGCGCGGCGATCGACCTGACCCCGGCGTCGGTGAAGGACTGGGCGATCCAGCGCTTCGGCACGGCCGACAAGCTCGTCCTCCAGCTCGGCATCCTGGCCGTACTGGCGCTGCTGGCGATCGCCCTGGGCGTCCTCGCGCTGCGCCACCGGCGGCTCGGCGCGGCGGGCGTCCTGCTGTTCGGCGTGGTCGGCGCGGTGGCGGCGACGAGCCGGCCGGACGCGTCCGCCGCC
>NZ_JBEPFC010000070.1:0-36102 GCF_040301705.1 Streptomyces sp. NPDC000151
GCCAGGTCGGCGTTGTCCTCGATCACCAGGACGCGCAGCGGCGGGCGCCGGGCGGCCGCGGCCGGCCGCCCGGACCGGCGGGGGAGCGGTGCCGCGGCGGAGGTCAGCGGAAGGCGGATGAGGAAGCACGCGCCGCTGTCGGGGCCGTCGCTGTGGGCTTCCACGGTGCCGCCGTGCATCTCGGCGATGCCGCGGACGATCGGCAGGCCGAGTCCGAGCCCGCCGGTCGTCGTGTCGGCGGCCGGGGCGGCCCGGACGAAGGCGTCGAAGAGGGTGTCGGCGGTGGCCGGGTCGAATCCGACGCCGTCGTCGCGCACGGTCAGGAGGGCGTGTTCGGTGCCGCCGGGGCCGGCCACCGTCTCCAGGGCGAGTTCCACCGTGCCGTTCGGCCGGGTGTACTTGCGGCCGTTGCTGAGCAGGTTGGCGGTGATCTGCGCGAGCCGCACGCGGTCCCCCTCGACGGGCACAGGGCCGGACGGCATGACGACCAGGAGCCTGCGCCGCGTCCGGTCGTACTCGGGGAGCATGTCCTCGGCGGCGGCGGTGACCACGGAGCGCAGATCGAGCCGCTCACGGGCCACTTGCAGCCGGCCGGTCAGCGCTCTGGTCGCGTCCAGCAGGTCGTCGGTCATCCGCACCATGTGCGTGATCTGCCGCTGCAGGACGGCCAGTGCCGGGTGCGCGGCCGGAATGTCCAGGGCGAGCAGTTCACCGGCGGCCTGCAACGCGGCCAGCGGATTGCGCAGTTCGTGCGAGAGGGTGGCGATGAAGCGGTCCTTGGCCTCCTGCTGCGCGCGCAGCGCCGCCCCGGCCGCCGTCAGCGCCTCGTTGGCCTGCGTCAGCCGCTGGTTGGCCGCCTGGACCTCGCGGCTGCGGGCGAACAGTTCGCTCTCCATGCGTTCGGCGCGCTGCTGTTGCTCGGCGGCGGCCCGCTGCTGGCGTTGCCCCGCGCTGCGCAGGCGTATGAACTCGGTGATGTCCTCGACCCGGTGGATGATGTGGGTGATCGCGCCGGTGTCGTCCAATACAGGGGTGTTGACCGGACACCAGTACCGTTCCACGAAGGCGCCGTCCGTCCCGTCCGGAATGTCGTAGCGCTGCATGGCCATGGTGTCGGCCCGTCCCGTGGCGAGCACGGTGCGCAGGGAGTGGGCCAGATTCCGGACGCCGTCCGCGGTCGGGTCGGCCGGGTTGTCGGGGAACACCTCGAAGATCGGGCGGCCGAGGATGGCCCGGCGCTCGGTGAGGGTGGCCGCCAGATACGCCCGGTTGACCTCGACGATGCGCAGTTCGGGGTCCAGGACGAGGTAGGGCGAGGGTGTCGCGTCGAAAAGTGCGTGGTAGTCCGGTGCGGACGTGGTGCGGTGGGTGGTGCCGTCCTGCTGCGGGCCCGCAGTCATGGCACTTCACCTCCTGCTGAGTACGGGGGTGTCACGCGTACGGATCGGCCGTTACGTCCAGCCGGTAGCCGAAGCCGCGCACCGTCGTGATGCGCGGCGCACCGACACCGGCGGCCAGGAGCTTGCGCCGTACGCGGTAGACGTGTTCGGTGACGGTGGCCGGGGCCTGCCAGTCGCCGCCGTCCCACACCCGGCCCATCAGCTGACCGGGCGAGAAGGTCTGGCCCGGCGCCGCCGCGAGGAACTCCAGCAACGCGTACTCGCGCGGCGTGAAGGCGATCGGTCCGCCCACGGTGCGCACCTGCCGTGCGCCGGTGTCCACGATCAGCTCGCCCAGCCGGAGGACCGGCGGCCGTCCGGCGCTCCGCCGGTCCTGCCGGGGTGCCGCCCGGCGCAGCACGGCCCGGATGCGCGCTGCCAGTTCGCGTTGGGAGAACGGCTTGACCACATAGTCGTCGGCGCCCAGCTCCAGCCCGAGCACCCGGTCGGTCTCCTCGCCGCGCCCGGTCACGATGATCACCGGTGGTCCGTCCGCTTCGCGTACCCCGCGCAGCAGGTCCAGGCCGTTGCCGTCCGGCAGCCCCAGGTCCAGGATGACCAGGTCGACCGGTTCGCCGTCCAGCACCGCCTGCCCCGAGCGGGCGTCGCGCGCGCTCACCACGGCGAAGCCCTCGCGCTCCAGGTACGCCTGCGACATGGCCATGAGGTCGGGCTCGTCCTCGATGAGCGCGACCACCGGCCGGTGTGCGGACGGCACGCGGTCCGCCGCGGCGCCGGCTGCGCAGTAGTCCGAATGCGGTCCGGAGGATAACGGCAACGGTGACTCCGCGAGAGTCGACAGTGTTGAGACGACGTTGATCCGGCGTGGAGGAGTCGGCCAACCAGCCGCGCTATTACTGGACCACCGGCCCTCGAAGTGCTGTCCATCGCAGCATCTCACGCCGAGAACAACGAGGGCAGGACGAAGGGCGTCGATTCGGGCGGGCAGCCGTTCCGTCGACGCCCGGGCGGCCTGTCCGGCCACCACCGCCACGCCCAGGACACCGCTTACTCCCGGGAACCTCCGATGCCCCATGCCACCGGTCCCTCATGCGGCGGGCAGGACCGCGCTCTCACCTGGGCCCTGCTGAACCTGATCCAGTGTCACACCGACACCACGTCGGCGCCGCTCACCCGGCGCCTGATCCAGCACTGCCTCGACCTGCTGCCCGTCGACTCCGTCGGCGTCATACTCGTCGGACCCGCGGCCGCGGCCATGAAGGCCGGGGCGCCCTCCGGCCCCAACGGCGGAGCCGTCGAAATGGCCGCCAGCTCCGACGAAGCGCTGCGCCGCGTGGAGGTGTACGAGATCGAGACCGCGCAGGGGCCGTGCATCGAAGCCTTGCGCACCTGCCGCCCGCACCGCGTCGCGGACTTCACCGCCGGCCGGTCCCGTTGGCCCGGACTCGCCCTGCGGGCGACGGCCGCCGGTTACCGGGCCATGTGGGCCGAACCCCTGTGTCACGACGACCACGCCGTCGGGGTCATCAACCTCTACCGCCGCGCCACCGGGTCGCTGGACGCGCACCACCAGGAGCGCGCCCAGACCCTGGCCCGGGCCGCCACCACCGGACTCCTGATGCAACGGACGCTCACCGACTGCCTCGTCCGGGTCGGCCAACTCCAACAGGCCCTCTCCACCCGCGTCCCGATCGAACAGGCCAAGGGCATCCTCGCCGTCCGGCTCGGCCTCTCCCCGAACGCCGCCTTCGAGGTGCTGCGCGGCTACGCCCGCGCGCACCGGATGCGCCTGTACGACCTCGCCCGCGCCCTCGTCGACGACCCCGCCGGCCCCTGGCCGCCCCCGTCCGCACCGATCGGACGGGGGCGGTGACGGAGCGGGCGGGCGGTCCCGGTCCTCAGCCCGCCGTCGTGTCGCCGCTCCGGACCACCCGGACGCCCGGGACCCGGCCGCCGCGTTCGGCCAGGAAGTCGGTGTAGCGGAGCTTGCCGGTCGCGTGGTCCGGGGCGAGGTTGCCGCCCGCCCGCAAGGCCCGGTACGTCGCGCCGGGGAGGCGCACCGGCAGCGCGAGGCGGCGGCGCTCGCCCGCGTGCAGGGTGCGGTCGATCAGTTCGCGGGCGGTGAAGATCTCCGGGCCGCCCATGTCCGGGACGTGCCCGGACGGCTTGCCGTACGCCAGCTCCACCAGCCGCGCGCCCACCTCGCGGACGTCGACGGGCTGGACCCGTACGCCCGCCGGGGCCGGCAGCACCGGCGACCGCGCGCCGGCCTTCACCATCCGCAGCACCAGGTCGTGGAACTGCGTCGTACGCAGCACGGTCCACGGCACGTCCGACTCCGCCAGCAGCCGCTCGACCTCGTGCTTGGTGCGGTAGTAGCGCAGGGGCACCCGGTCCACGCCGACGATGGAGATATAGACGAGGTGGCCTACGCCCGCCGTCCGCGCCGCGTCCACCAATTGGCCCGCCGCATCCAGGTCGCCGCCGGACGGCGTCGAAGCGCAGTGCACGATCACCTCCACGCCGGACACCGCGGCGGCGAGCCCGACGCCGTTGCGCAGATCGACGGCGTACGAGTGCAGCCGCGGGTGTTCCGCGCGGGTGTGCGGCCGTCGGCTGAGCACCCGCACGGTGTGCCCGTCGGCCAGCAGCCGGTCCACCACCACCCGCCCGAGGGTCCCCGTGCCGCCGGTCACCAGAAACGTCGTCATCGCCCGCTCCTCCCGGAGACTGTCCTGTCATTCGACCGCGCCGGGGCGCGGTCCGTCACCGTAAGAACTCCCCGGGAACGCGCGGAGAACTCCCGGGGCAGGTGCGTACACATCCCGCCACCCAGTGTGAGTCAGCCCACAGGTGTGCGCCCGCATGGCCGACGATCAGACGTGGCAGACTGGAGGGGTACTGACATACGCAGCGCACTCCGGGGTCGGTGAAAGTCCGAACCGGCGGTTACAGTCCGCGACCCGTCCGCAGCCAGCGGCCGGTTGAGCAGGTGAAATTCCTGCACCGACGGTTAAAGTCCGGATGGGAGGCAGTGCGCGGCGGGCGAGCAGCATCGGTGCACCGCCGTCGGCGGTCCCGTCCATGACGGACGGGATCCTCTGTCCGGCCCGGTGATCGTGTTGTTCCGTACCGCTTCTGTCGCTCGCGACAGCCCCGGAGTCCGTGCCTGAAGAGGCAGGAGGACCCGGTGGCCGCGACAGCCCCCGCTGAGACCACGGCGATGCGCCGGGCCATCGAGCTCGCCGCCCGCGGCCTCGGGCACACCAGCCCCAATCCCGCCGTCGGCTGCGTCGTCCTCGACGCGTCCGGGCAGCTGGTCGGTGAGGGCTGGCACCAACGGGCCGGTGGCCCCCACGCCGAGGTCCACGCACTCGAAGCGGCCGGTGAGCGGGCCCGCGGCGGCACCGCGCTGGTCACCCTGGAGCCCTGCAACCACACCGGCCGTACCGGTCCCTGCGCCCAGGCCCTCATCGACGCCGGCGTCGCCCGCGTCGTCTACGCCGTTTCCGACCCCAATCCGGCCGCGACCGGCGGCGCCGTGACGCTCCGCGCGGCCGGCGTCGACGTCGAGGGCGGGCTGCTGGCCGACGAGGCCGCCGCCGGGAACGAAGCCTGGCTGACCTCCGTACTGCGCCGCCGACCCTTCGTGCTGTGGAAGTACGCGGCCACGCTGGACGGCCGGATCGCGGCCGCCGACGGCACCAGCCGGTGGATCACCTCGCCGCAGTCCCGCGCCGACGTGCACCGGCTGCGCGCCGTGGCCGACGCCGTGATCGTCGGCTCCGGCACCGCACGCGCGGACGACCCGCAGCTCGGCGCGCGGCTGCCGGACACCGAGGTCACCCAGCCGCTGCGGGTCGTCGTCGACTCCTCCGCCACGGCCGTGAAGCCCGGCGCCCGAGTACTGGACGGCACGGCGCCGACCCTGATCGCGGTCGCCGAGGACGCCGACGCGACCCACCTCGAAGAGCTCGCGACCGTCGTCCGGCTGCCGCGCGCCGCGGACGGCCCGGGCCTGGACGTACCGGCCCTGCTCGGCGCGCTGTACGACCGCGGCGTCTGCTCCGTACTGCTGGAAGGCGGCCCGACCCTCGCCGGGTCCTTCGTCGCGGCCCGCGTCGTCGACAAGGTCGTCGGCTATCTCGCCCCCACACTGCTCGGCGCCGGCCCGGCCGCGCTGGGCGACGCCGGAATCTCCACCATCGCCCGGGCGTTGCGCCTCGATGTGACCGACACCGAACGGCTCGGCCCCGATCTGCGCATCACCGCCACCCCCGCCCTCCACGAGGAGAACTGAAGTGTTCACCGGAATCGTCGAAGAACTGGGTGAGGTCGTCGCCGTCGAGACGCTGACGGACGCCTCCCGCTTCCGACTGCGCGGCCCGCTCGTCACCGACGGCGCGAAGCACGGCGACTCCATCGCGGTCAACGGCGTGTGTCTGACCGTCGTGGAGACGGCGGACGGTGAGTTCACCGCCGACGTGATGGCCGAGACGCTCAAGCGGTCCAGCCTCGGCGCGCTGGAGAAGGGCTCCCGGGTGAACCTGGAGCGCCCGATGGCGCTCGGCGGACGGCTCGGCGGCCACCTCGTCCAGGGCCACGTCGACGGCACGGGCACCATCGCCGAGCGCACCCCCGGCGAGCACTGGGAGATCGTGAAGATCGCCCTGCCGGACGGCCTGGCCCGCTACGTCGTCGAGAAGGGCTCTATCACCGTCGACGGCGTCAGCCTCACCGTCGTCGAGGCCGGTGCCGACCACTTCACCATCAGCCTCATCCCGACCACCCTGGACCTCACCACGCTCGGCATCAAGCAGGTCGGCGACCCGGTGAACCTGGAGGTCGACGTCCTCGCCAAGTACGTCGAGCGGCTGCTCGGCCACGACGCTGCGGGGGCCGCGCGATGACCGTACTGACCTGGCTGAACGGCGAGGCGTTCACCGCCTTCGGCCAGCACGTCATCTGGACCGACATGATCGGCAACACCGTCGGCCTGATAGCCCTGGCCCTCGGCTGGCGGCGCTCCATATGGACCTGGCCCGCGCAGTTCCTCTCCGGCGTCATCCTCGTCGCCGCGTACGCCTCCGCGCAGCTCGCCGGCGGCGTCGGCAAGCAGCTGCTGGTCATCGGCGTCGCCCTGTGGGGCTGGCGGCAGTGGCAGCGCGGCCGGCAGCAGGCCCAGGACGGCACGATCGCCGTCCGCTTCGCCTCCTGGCGCGAGCGCTCCACCCTGATCGCGGGCACCGCCGTCGGCACCCTCGCCGTCGGCTTCCTCTTCGCGCAGGTTCCCCAGCTGTCCTGGAACCCCTGGCCGGACGCCTACATCTTCGTCGGCACGCTCGCCGCGATGGTGGCCCAGGCCCGCGGCCTGGTGGAGTTCTGGTTCGCCTGGCTGCTGGTCGACGTGGTCGGCGTCCCGCTGGCCTTCAGCAGCGGCCTGGCCTTCTCCGGCCTGGTCTACGTCGTCTACTTCGGTCTCGTCCTGTGGGGCCTGCGCGACTGGTGGCTGCGCTCCCGTACGAGTACGCAGCCCGTCCTGGAAGGAGCGGCGGCATGACCGCACAGCAGAACTGGTACGAAGGTCCCGACGCGATCGACCTCACGCTCGACCCCGTCGAGCGGGCCATCGCGGACATTGCCGCAGGACGCCCCGTCGTGGTCGTCGACGACGAGAGCCGCGAGAACGAGGGCGACCTCGTCCTCGCCGCCGAGAAGGCCACCCCCGAGATCGTCGCCTTCATGATGAGCGAGTGCCGCGGCCTGATCTGCGCGCCCATGGAGGGCCCGGAGCTGGACCGGCTGGAGCTCCCGCAGATGGTCCAGCACAACACCGAGTCCATGCAGACGGCCTTCACCGTCTCCGTGGACGCCACCGCCGAGCACGGCGTGTCCACCGGCATCTCCGCCGCCGACCGCGCCACCACGCTGCGCCTGCTGGCCTCCGGCGAGTCCGCCCCCGGCGACTTCGTCCGGCCCGGCCACATCTTCCCGCTGCGGGCCAAGCCCGGCGGCGTGCTCGTACGCAACGGCCACACCGAGGCCGGCGTGGACCTCGCCCGGCTCGCCGGACTGCGCCCCGCCGCCGCGATCGTGGAGATCGCGGGCGAGGACGGCACCATGCTGCGGCTGCCCGAGCTGATCCCGTTCGCCCGCAAGCACGGCCTCGCGATCATCTCCATCGAGGACCTGATCGCCTACCGCCGCAGCGCGGAGCCCACCGTGCGCCGCGAGGCCACGACCACCCTGCCCACCGCCTTCGGCGACTTCACCGCGCATGGCTACCGCTCCACCGTGGACGGCGTCGAGCACATCGCGCTGGTCGCCGGGGAGCTCGGCGACGGCGAGGACGTCCTCGTCCGGGTCCACTCCGAGTGCCTGACCGGCGACATCTTCCACTCGCTGCGCTGCGACTGCGGCCCGCAGCTCCAGGAGTCGCTGCGCCGGATCAGCGAGGAGGGCCGCGGCGTGGTGATCTACCTGCGCGGCCATGAGGGACGCGGCATCGGACTGCTGTCCAAGCTGCGCGCCTACGAGCTCCAGGAGCGCGGCCGGGACACCCTGGACGCCAACCTGGAGCTGGGCCTGCCCGCCGACGCCCGGGACTACGCGGCCGGCGCGCAGATCCTCGACGACCTCGGCGTGAGCTCGCTGCGCCTGATGACCAACAACCCGGAGAAGACCGCGGCACTGGCCGGACACGGCCTGCACGTCTCGGGCCGGGAGCCGATGCCGGTCCAGGCCGGCGAGCACAACCTGCGGTACCTGCGCACCAAGCGGGACCGCATGGGGCACGACCTGCCGTGGCTGGACCCGGCGGACCGCGCCTCGGCCTGCGGCACCCAGTAAGACACCCGATAGATCACTACGTACATCACTACGTACATCACCTACTACGCACCATCAGCACGAGGAGCAACGTGAGCGGCAAGGGCGCACCCGAACTGTCCGTGAAGAACTGTGGCGACCTCCGGGTGGCCGTCATCGCTGCCCAGTGGCACACCCAGGTCATGGACGGCCTGGTGAACGGCGCGCTGCGCGCGCTGACCGAGCTGGGCATCGACGAGCCGACCCTGCTGCGCGTCCCGGGCAGCTTCGAGCTCCCGGTCGTCGCCAAGGTGCTCGCGGGCCGCGGATACGACGCGGTGGTCGCGCTCGGCGTGGTCATCCGCGGCGGCACCCCGCACTTCGAGTACGTCTGCCAGGGCGTCACCCAGGGCCTGACCCAGGTCTCCATCGACACCGGCGTGCCCATCGGCTTCGGCGTGCTGACCTGCGACGACGAGCAGCAGGCGCTGGACCGCGCGGGCCTTGAGGGCTCCAATGAGGACAAGGGCCACGAGGCGGTCACCGCCGCCGTCGCCACCGCTGCCACGCTCCGTTCCGTATCCGAACCCTGGCGCTGACCAAGGGCGGCCGACCGCTAGGGTAGGGACATCATGTCCAAGAAGACGTTCGAGGAGCTCTTCGCCGAGCTCCAGCAGAAGGCCGCCACCGGCGACCCCGCTACCTCCCGCACCGCCGAGCTGGTCCAGTCCGGCGTCCATGCGATCGGCAAGAAGGTCGTCGAAGAGGCCGCCGAGGTGTGGATGGCCGCGGAGTACGAATCCCACGACGCCGCCGCCGAGGAGATCTCGCAGCTCCTCTACCACCTTCAGGTGATGATGGTCGCCAAGGGCATCAGCCTTGACGACGTCTACGCCCACCTCTGATCCGCATCACCCACCGCTCACCCTCTCCCTCGTACAAAGGAAGCCCCCTCATGCTGCGCATCGCCGTCCCCAACAAGGGTTCACTGTCCGAGCCTGCGTCGGCGATGCTCCATGAGGCCGGCTACCGCCAGCGCAAGGACCGCAGGGAGCTGGTCCTGGTCGACGCCGAGAACGAGGTCGAGTTCTTCTTCCTGCGCCCCCGCGACATCGCGGTCTACGTCGGCTCCGGCAAGCTCGACATCGGCATCACAGGGCGTGACCTGCTGCTGGACTCCGGCTCGGACGCCGAGGAGATCATGCAGCTCGGCTTCGCCGGCTCGACGTTCCGCTACGCCACCCGCCCGGGCACGGCCAAGGACGTCAAGGAGTTCGGCGGCATGACCGTCGCGACCTCCTTCTCCGGGCTGGTCAAGCAGCACCTCGCCGACAACGGCGTGGACGCCTCCGTCGTGCACCTCGACGGCGCGGTGGAGACCGCCATCCAGCTCGGCGTCGCCGAGATCATCGCGGATGTGGTCGAGACCGGTACGACGCTGCGCAACGCCGGCCTGGAGATCATCGGCGAGCCGATCCTGAAGTCCGAGGCCGTCGTCATCCGCCGCGAGGGCGCCCCCGCCGACGACCCGAAGGTGCAGCAGTTCCTGCGGCGCATGCAGGGCGTCCTGGTGGCCCGCCGGTACGTGATGATGGACTACGACATCCGCGTCGACCAGGTCGAGAAGGCCGTGGCCCTCACCCCGGGCCTGGAGTCGCCGACCGTCTCCCCGCTGCACCACGAAGGCTGGGTCGCGGTCCGCTCGATGGTCCCCTCCAAGGACGCCCAGCGCGTCATGGACGAGCTGTACGCCCTCGGTGCCCGCGCGATCCTGACGACCGGCATCCACGCCTGCCGCCTCTGACCGCCCGCCGGGCCGTACGTATCCGCTCCGCGGCCTGCGTACGGCCCGTGTACGTACCGCCGCCCCCGCCACGGAAGACGACGACGTGTCCGCGCCTCTGCCCGACCTCCCGGTGACCTTCCGGCCCGCCCGCACCCGTGCCGTCCTGTACGTCGTCGGCATCGCCCAGCTGGTGGCCCTCACGGTCGTCGCGTTCCTGCTGCCGGCCCTCAGCGGCGGCGAGCGGATCAGCTTCGTGTTCACCGGGCTGCTCGTACTGGCCGTACTGCTGCTGCTCGCGCGGCCCAAGGTCGTCGCCACGGAGCGCGGCGTCACCGTCGTCAACCTCACGACCAAGCGCGAGCTGGTCTGGGCCGAAGTCCTGCGGGTGAACCTCCGCGTCGGCGACGCCTGGGTCCACCTCGACCTCGCCGACGGCACCAGCCTGCCCGCGATGGGCATCCAGCCCGGCATCGCCAAGGAGCAGGCCGTCCAGGACGCCCGTACGCTGCGGGCCCTCGCCGAGGCGCACGGCACCGACGGCCGCGACCGCTGACCGAAGGCCCGCCGCCCCGATCCGGCAAGGGCCGCGCCGTGCGGCGTACCGCACGTCCGTCGGCTCTCCCCTCGCCGCGCCCGGCCTGATTACTCTGTAGCCCGGGGCCGTGCCGTGCCCCGCCCCCTTCGTGGGGACCCTGCGACCCGAGGAGTGACTCCTTCCAGCAATGGACGGATCGTCCTGTAGTACCTGCGCCGCCCCTCCCGGACGCCGCCCGCAGACCGCGGCGCTCCCGTGCACGTGGGAGGCGGCGGCATGACAGTCCCTCTGCTGCTGCTCGCCGCGGCCTTTGTGCTGATCCTGGCGAACGGCTTCTTCGTGGCCGCGGAGTTCGGCCTCGTCACCGTGGAGAAGGCGGCCGCCGAACGGGCCGCCGACGCCGGTGACCGCCGTGCCCGTACGGTCGTCACCGCGCTGCGCGAGCTCTCCTTCCAGCTCTCCGGCACCCAGCTGGGCATCACCATCACCTCGCTGGTCGTCGGCATGCTCGCCGAGCCCGCCCTCGCCGACCTGCTCGGCGGGCCGCTGGCGGCCACCGGGCTGCCCGCCGGCGCGGTGCCCGGCATCGCCGTCGTCATCGGCATGCTGCTGGCCTCCGCCGTCCAGATGGTGATCGGCGAGCTGGTCCCCAAGAACTGGGCGGTCTCCAAGCCGCTCACCGTCGCGCGCTTCGTCGCGGGCCCGCAGCACGCCTTCTCGCGCTTCTTCCGCCCGGTGATCTCGCTGCTCAACACCGTGGCCAACCGCCTCGTGCGGTCCCTCGGCGTCGAGCCCACCGACGAGCTGGCGTCCGCCCGCACCCCCGGCGAACTGGTCTCGCTGGCCCGGCACTCCGCGCGGGCCGGCGCCATCGAGCAGGACACCGCCGACCTGTTCGTGCGCACCCTCGCGCTCGGCGAGCTGACCGCGGAGAACGTGATGACTCCGCGCGTACGGGTCTCCGCGCTGCAGTCCTCCGCGACCGCCGAGGACGTACTGAACCTCACCCGCGCCACGGGCCTCTCCCGCTTCCCCGTCTACCACACCCGGATCGACGAGGTCGTGGGCATGGTCCACCTCAAGGACGCGCTCGCCGTCCCGGCGCAGGACCGGCTGCGCACCCCCGTCGGCCGGATAGCGGTCGCCCCGCTGCTGGTCCCGGAGTCGCTGCCCGTCCAGCCGCTGCTGGAGCGGCTGCGCAGCGAGCAGCCGATAGCCGTGGTCGTCGACGAGTACGGCGGCACGGCCGGCGTGGTGACCCTGGAGGACATCATCGAGGAACTGGTCGGCGAGGTCCGCGACGAGCACGACCACGCGGACCTGCCGGAGCTGGTGCTCGCGCCCGCCGAGGACGGCCACCCCGCCTGGGACGCCGACGGCGGCTGCCGCGTCGACACGCTCCGCCGGATCGGCCTGAGCGCGCCGGACGGCCCGTACGAGACCGTGGCCGGACTGGTCGCCCACGTACTCGGCCGGATCCCCGCCTCCGGGGACACCGCCGAACTGGACGGCTGGCGGCTGCGGGTGCGGCTGGTCGCGCACCACCGCGCCGACCGGGTGCGCCTGATCCGGACCGGTGCGGCGCAGGCCGAGACCGGCACGGCGCAGGGCGCCGCCGTGGCCGTGCCGGCCGGCGAGCGGGCAGGTGTCCGATGAGCGTGCTGCAACTGTTCGTCGCCGCCCTGCTGGTGCTCGTCAACGGCTTCTTCGTCGGCGCGGAGTTCGCGCTGGTCTCCGTACGCCGCAGCCAGATCGAACCGCTGGCCTCCGAGGGCTCCAAGCGGGCGAAGCGGGTGCTGTACGGGCTGGAGAACCTCCCGCAGATGATGGCCGCCGCGCAGTTCGGCATCACCGTCTGCTCGCTGACGCTGGGCGCGGTCGCCGAGCCGACCGTGGCCCGGCTGCTGGAGCCGCTCTTCCACGCGGTGCATCTCCCCGAAGCGCTGATCCACCCGCTGGGTTACGCCATCGCCCTGGCCCTCGTGGTCTTCCTGCACCTGGTCATCGGCGAGATGGTGCCGAAGAACCTCGCGATGGCCGCGCCGGAGAAGACCGCCCTGTGGTTCAGCCCGGGCCTGGTCGTCTTCGCCCGGATGTGCCGCCCGGTCACCGCGCTGCTGGGAGCCTGCGCCCGCGGCATTTTGCGGCTTTTCCGGGTGGAGCCCAAGGACGAGGTCGAGGCGGTGTTCACCACCGAGCAGCTCACCCACCTCGTGGCGGACGCGGGCCAGGCCGGGCTGCTGGACCCGGGGGAGCAGGAACGCCTCTCCGACGCCCTGGAGCTGGGCCGCCGCCCGGTCACCGACGTACTGATCGACCGGGCGGCCCTGGTCACTGTCGACCCGTCCGTGACGCCCCGGCAGGTCGAGGAGCTGACCGTGAAGACGGGCTTCTCGCGCTTCCCGGTGTCCGCGCCGGGCGGTGCGTACATGGGCTATCTGCACGTCAAGGACGTACTGGACCTGGAGGAGCGGGACCGTGCGGTGCCGCAGCACATCTGGCACCCGATGACCACGCTGCGCGCCGAACTCCCGCTGGACGACGCGCTCACGGCGATGCGCCGGGCGGCCTCGCACCTCGCGGCGGTCTCCGACGGCGCGGGCCGGGTGCTCGGCCTGGTCGCCCTGGAGGACGTACTGGAGAAGCTGGTCGGCGAGGTACGCGACCCCGCACACCGCGGTGAGACCGGCCCGGCGCACATCGCCGAACCACGCGGCGCCGGCGACCTGCAGTCCGGAAACGCGCAGCCGGGGGACCGGGCGATGGCGGGCTGAGAGCCCGTGTACGAGAGCGGGGCGGGCCCGGCATGACCAGCCGGGCCCGCCCCGGTCACGGTCCCAGGTCCGGCGCCGGCCCCCGTCCCGACAGCACCTCGCCGTACGCCTGCATCAGGTCCGGCAGCCGCAGCGTCGACAGGTCCTCACGCCCCGGCGTGCCCGACCACGTCGACAGCCGCAGGTCGCGGTAGGCGCAGCTCTTCTCGTACAGCGTGCGCAGGAAGCGGCCGTTGCCCAGCTCGTCGATCCAGCCCTGGTCCACGACGTGCCCGCTGATGCTGCGCAGCTCGTCGATCGACTCCTCGTCCCAGCGGTCGCCGTTGTCCGCGGCCAGCACCTCACCGATGGCCGTCAGCTCCAGCGGGCGGTAACTGGGGAAGTCCACGCGGGTGGTGAAGCGCGAGGAGAGGCCGGGATTGGCGGCCAGCAGCCGGTCCATGCCCTCCGGATACCCGGCGAGGATCACCACCAGCCGGTCGCGGTTGTCCTCCGCGCGCTTGAGCAGCACCTGCAGCGCCTCGTCGCCATACGCGTCGCCCTTGGTGTAGCCGGAGTTGGAGAGGGAGTACGCCTCGTCGACGAAGAGCACGCCGCCCAGCGCCGAGTCGATCAGTTCGTTCGCCTTCACCGCCGTCTGGCCGAGGAACTCGCCCACCAGATCGGCCCGTTGGGCCTCCACGAGATGGTCGCCGCCCAGCAGCCCCAGCGCGTAGAAGACCCGGCCGAGTATCCGCGCCACGGTGGTCTTGCCCGTCCCCGACGGGCCCGAGAAGACGAAGTGCCGTTTCGGCGGCTGGACCGGCAGCCCCTGCCCGGCCCGCAGCCGTGCCATCCGCAGCTGCGCCGACAGCGCCCGGACCTGCCGCTTCACCGGCTCCAGGCCCACCATCCGCTCCAGCTCCTGGAGCGCCTGCGCCAGCAGGACGGGGTCGGCGGGTCCGGCCGGCAGCTGATCGGCGCTGCGCTGCTCCGGCACGCGCTTGGCGCGCGCGGGTCCCGCCGCGCCGGTGGCCTGCGAGCCGAGCAGGTCACTCTCCGGGCCCTCCGGGTCGACCGTGGCCAGCAACTCCCGGCCGTCCACCGGGTCCAGCGGCGCCAGCGGGTCCAGATCGCCGCCGTTCTCCTGGCCGAGCCCGGCCGGCACCGTGGCCAGGTCGGCGCCCTCCTCCAGGCCGTCGCACTCGGCGATGGCCGCGAGCCGGGCCGCGGTGTCCATGAAGGCCGGATCCACCCGGTGCACGGCGCGATACAGGGGGAGGGCCGCGGCGCTGCGCCCCGTGCCCTCGTGCGCCCGCGCCAGCCAGTACCGCAGCTCCTTGCGCTGCGGCTGCTCGCTGCGGCACCGCATCAGCGCGGCCGACAGCAGCGGCTCGGCCTGGCCGTACATCTCCAGCCGCACCCGCGCCATGCCCCCGAACAGCCCCGACTCGATGCCCAGCAGCGGGTCGTCGATCAGCGGCTCGGTGTGCCGCACGAGCTGCTCCCAGTCCTTGACCAGATACGCGCGGCAGGCGTGCAGGAAACGCACCTGCGGGTCGGTGTCGACCGGCGGGCAGCCGGCCAGCGCCTGGTCGAGCTCGGCGACGTGCCGGCCGTCCAGCCAGTGCGAGGCGTGCGCGAGCAGCAGGTCGCGGCCGGACTCCAGCACCGGCTGCACCCACCAGCCCAGCCAGTACCAGGAGTTCAGGGTGCGGCGGTGGCGGGCGCGCTGCTCGCCGAAGCGGTCGCGGTGCCGGTACATCCGCAGCAGCGCCGTGGTGGTGTCGGCGCGCAGCGCGTGCAGTCCGAGCCAGGCGTCCGCCATCGAGGGGTCGGTCCGCACCGCGGCCCGGAACTCCTCCTCGGCCTGCGCGTACGCGCCCATGGTGTACGCGTCGACCGCGCGCAGCCAGGCGAGTTCGGCCGGGGCCGCCGTGCCCTGCGCGCCACAATCCATCCTGTCCCCCACAAAAGATCCCCCGCGCTGTGCCCGTCGGGTGACTACCCGGCAGCGGCGTGATCGAAGCAGCGTGCTGTGGACGGGATCTGCACGCCGTCGCGCGCCCGTCGGCTCGTGTCCTCGGGTGGCACGAACTGGCATCGTACCTGCGCTCCCGAGGCGGGCCGAAGAGGGGCGCAGGGGGGAAGCGGGGACTCGGCGGCGCGAAGGGGCCGGTGACCGAGGGTGAGGGGGATGCGGCGCGAAGCGCGGAAATCGGGAGCTGAGGGCAGAACGAAGCCCCCGATCACGGGGGAACAACCGGGGGCTTCGCGACTGCGGGCGGTCCGTCAGAACCGCACATTGAGAACGTAAGTCCTGTACGGCCCCCAGGTCAAGCGGAGTTGAGGCACTCGGCGGGAGCCCGTCGGCCGTCCTCGGCGCACCGGCCCCCGTGCGTCACCGAGCGTGAAGGAATGGGGGAGTCAACGCGCGTCCACCGGTCCCTTGCGCCACTCGTACCCCATCTGTCCCTGTGTCACCAGAAGGTCCGCGTACGGCCGGGACGGATCCGCCGCGAAGTGCGCGCGCTCCGCCGGAATCCAGCCATCCCAGAAGGTGGCGAGTCCCGGCCCGTCCCTCCGCCGCCCGCGCGCCCAGGCGGTTTCGCCCGGCAGCTCCATCCACAGCAGGCACGCCAGATACGGGCGGAGCGCGCTGCGGCCCGCGCCGACGCCTTCCAGAAGCACGACCGGAGCCGGCGCCAGCGTGCACTCCCGCGTGAAGCTCCGGCGCACCCAGTCGTACACGCCGTACCGCGCGCTCCTCCCTTCGGAGAGCGGCCCGATCACCTGTTCCCGCAGCCGCCCGGTCCACGCGAAGAGCTCGTCGTGCGTCGCGAGATCGTCCAGGTGGAGTACGGGGGCGGGGCCGGCCGTCACCGTTTCTTCGGCCGCAGCCGCCACCGTCGCCGGCTCACCGCCCGTCGCCGGCTCACCGCCCGCCGCTGCCGCCGGCTCGCCGCCCGTCGCCGGCTCGCCGCCCGCCGCTGCCGCTGGCTCGCCGCCCGCCGTGGTCGTCCCACCGTCCGCCGCGGTTGTCCCAGCGCCCGCCGCAGTCGTCCCGCCGCCCACCGCCGCCGCCAGCCGCCCCGCGAACGTGCTCTTGCCCGACCCCGCGTGCCCGTCCACCGCGACCAGCCGCACCGGCCCGCACGACGGCGGCAGCCCGCGCAGACGCGCGGCGAGCGCGGCCAGGTCCTGATCCATGGCGCCTTCCATCACGCCAGCGTACGACAGTGGTCCACACCAATATTCGGCGCGCGACGCGCGTCGAACCGCTGGCCGAATGGCATCCCGTGCGGTGATAGTTGAGCCACGACTGCCGTGACGCTCATCCCGCACCCGACTGGGGGACATGAAGCCCATGACCAGATACGCGCCACGCCGTACCGTGCTGGCCGCCGCCCTCGCCGTCGCCGCCGGCGCCGCGACCCCCCTGCCCGCGCACGCCGCGAGCCGCTCCGGGACGCCCGGCCCGGACGACTCCGACGCCCATCCCGACGCCGCCTCGCTCGTGGACTACCACGGCTGGACCCGCGTGGCCGACTGGCTCGCGGGATCGGGGCACGGCACCCGCATCGAGCCCGGTGCACGCCCCGGCGTGCAGATCGCGGTCCCGATCGGCACCATCGATTACCGCGACCCGCACCTGAACAAGACCTCCACCTGGGAGTACGCGACTTGGACGTCGCCTGCCCACAAGCTCGAGGTCCCCGCCACGGAGATCATCGCGTCCTGGAACGCGCACACCCCGGCCGGCACCTGGATCGCGATCGAGCTGCGCGGCATGTACTCGGACAAGTCCCGTACGCCGTGGTACGTCATGGGCCGCTGGGCGGCGGGCGACCAGGACATCCGCCGTACGTCCGTGGACGGCCAGACCGACAACAAGAGCACGGTCTACACCGACACGCTCTCCCTCGACACCCCGGCGTCCGGCCTCCGCCTCATCTCGTACGAGCTCCGCCTCACCCTGTACCGCAAGCCCGGTACGGAGCTCACCCCCACGGTGTGGCGCGTGGGCGCCATGGGCTCCGACATCCCCGACCGCTACACGGTCCCGGCCTCCAAGCCCGGCATTGCGGCAGGCCGTGAACTGGCCGTGCCGCGCTACTCCCAGGAGATCCACAAGGGCCAGTACCCCGAGTACGACAACGGGGGAGAGGCGTGGTGCAGCCCCACCTCCTCCCAGATGATCATCGAGTCCTGGGGCCGCCGCCCCACCCCCGAGGACCTGGCCTGGGTCGACCCCTCTTACGCCGACCCCCAGGTCTGCCACGCTGCCCGCTACACCTTCGACTACCAGTACGAAGGCTGCGGCAACTGGCCCTTCAACGCCGCCTACGCCGCGACGTACGACAACCTCCAGGGCGTCGTGACCCGCCTGAACTCCCTCACCGACGTCGAAAAGCTCATCCACGTCGGCATCCCCGTCATCACCTCCCAGTCCTTCATCGCCTCGGAACTGGACGGCGCGGGCTACGGCACGTCGGGCCATCTGATGACGGTCATCGGCTTCACCCAGACAGGCGACATCATCGCCAACGACCCGGCCTCCCCCAACGACATCGCCGTCCGCCACATCTACAAGCGCCGCCAGTGGGAGAACATCTGGCTCCGCACGAAGCGCAAGGACGCAAACGGCGCCGTGAAGTCGGGCACGGGCGGCGTGTGCTACCTGTACTTCCCGGCCAAGCCGACCCCCACCCAGCACCGCGCGCTGCGCGAGCTGGGGATCTGCCCGTAGCCGGTGCGCTCGGCTTCAGCGGCGGGTAGGCCCAAAGCCGTCTGCACCACCTGGCAGGTGACTAAGGCGGCCGACTGTGACCTTGACGCACCGGTGCCCCAGCCAACGGGGCACCTCGTAGCTGGGCACTCCCTTCGTCAGGGTCACGGTCGCCCACTTGTGCCGCAGATCGCGCGGCAGCTTGATTGGGCACAGGAAGTCGTGAAACAAGGCGCACAGGTCCTCCGGGACCGGAACGTCAGTCCTCCGGCCTCCGCGGCATCCCGCTGAGCCGCGTCGAGACACCACTCCGCCGGCCGCCCTCGCGGCAGCAACTGGAAGCGACCGGAGTTGTCGATGCCATACGGAACTACCGGTGCCCGCCTCGCCTTTGCGGGGGTACGAACCTGGCATGGCCCACGCGAACTGCGAGCGGTGCCCTGGATTCACTACTCTGATGAATGGCCGTCACATTCCCCCCGTCGGCGAAACGCTGAATCCGAGCAGTGCAATGCCTACCCCGGCGACGACGGCGAACAGAAGCACTGCCCAGAAGAGAACCTTGGCCACCATCCACAGGCAGGAGCCGAGGAGGAATTTCCCCGGCCGCAGGCGCTTCCTGGCCCCGCGGGACACGCGGACCCGGCTGGACGGCGAGCCGGACGCCGTGCTCATCGGTGAGCAGCAGCCAGTCGATCGAGGCGGAGGCGGGCTGGGCGGGAGTCATCAGGTGCCCGACCCTGGTCAGCCGGTCCAGGTCCACGGTGCGGCGGCCGAACATGGTGCGGGCGGTCAGCAGTCTGTCCCGCAATTCGGGCTGCCGCGGGGCGGTGGCCAACAGGTGGACCATGGCAGCGGTTATGTGCGCGAAGAGAGCCAGGACGCACCAGAAGTCACCGACGACTCCCGCCTGCACCAGGAGCGGCGGCAGGAGGACCATCGCCACAAGGGTCAGGAAGGACGCGCCCAAGGCGCACCACCTGGCAGGCCCGTTCCCGACCTGCGGCATGGGGCACAGTTGAGCATCTCGACGCCGAATGATGCCGGCGCTATGCCCGCAGCACCCTCACGCCCGCCGAGGTCAGATCGGCCGCCAAGCGCCTGTGCTGGGGTGTGCGGAGTTCGATGGCGTCACCCGACTGCAGATGCAGGTCCAGTGAGCGCTGTGGCGCCGGAGCGGGCGGGACCGCGGTCCCAGGTGGTCGGTTCCGTGTCCGTGTCGTGGGCTACGTCCTCGGTCAGGCCGAAGGTAACTGCGTAGGGGGCGGATCCGGCGGGGAGGGCGGCTGCTGCGGTGCGGGCCGCGGCACGCAGGGCGCGGCGTTCACGCAGGCGCGGCACCAGGAAGCAGGGCGACAGCAGGAGGAGGATGCCCAGCGCCAAGACGGCGTCGGCGCCGAGGCCGGCCGCGGTGCGCGGGCGGACGATGCAGACCATGCCGAGGACGACAACGACCGGGGCGATCATGACGGTGACGACGAGAGCGGACGGCACCGTCCCGGCAGGCTTGTTGGCCTCCGGCCCGGTGAGACGCTTGCGGTAGACGCCGCGGTTCCGTCGGCGGGCTGCCGCGACGTCGGTGCGGCTGTCCGACATGAGGTACTCCGTTGGGCTGTTGGCGGTCCGGGGCCTGAGACAACGAACGTTGCGCGCGGTACCGACGGGACGTCGTCCCGCAGTCTGCGGTCGGCCGGTGCGCGGTCGGCCGGTGTGCGGCCGACCGCAAGGGAGTCAGTAGAACCGCGGACCGTCCGTCGTTGCGCTCAAGTTCTGTCGGAGCCCGCCGGCCATCTCGCACTGATACTTCGTCTTGCCCAGCGGCACGACGGCGGCCTTGGGAATGTCCGTGCAGTGCACCTTGGGCTTCTTGCCGTAGACCTCGTTGCCCCAGAAGAACTGGATCGCCCCTTCGCGGGTGACGATCCCCTTCTTCGGCTCGGCCTCGTACGAGACGAGGTTGGGAGTGATCCCCTCACCCTTGATCTTCACCGACCAGGGCACCTTGACGCCCTCATACGTCACCGTGCAGTCGAGTTTGGTGCCGGCCTTCGGTTTGGCGTCCTTCTGATCACACTCGCCGCTGGTCTTCCCCATGGCGTAGGCCAACCCGACGGTCTTCTTCCGCAGCTCGAAGACGAGGTTGTCCACGAAGGAGGCGTTGGCGCCCGGAGAGGGCTTGACCTTCGGGTCGCTGGTGTCGATCGACTCGCCCGAGGGCGAAGGCACAGCGACAGGAAGCGGAGTCTCCGACGCCTTCGGCGATGCCGCTTTGTCAGAGTCCCCCTGTGACGCCCCGCATCCGCAGGTGAGCGCGCCCGCTACCACTACCGCTGTGATCCACCGTGTTCCTCGCATGAGGCGCAATCTTAAGCCCCGTGACCGCTGCCCGCGTCGCGGGCATGAGGTGAACGGAGACGCTGCCAGGGCGCTGAACACTGCGGTTCCTGAGCCGCAGCGGCGGCGCGGAACCACGAGCTCTGCGAGTTCCCGCACCGTTTGACTGATGTCGAGCGTGGTGCCGATGCCGCTGGCCCGGCTGAGCAGTGCCAGGCGAGTCTGTGCCTCGTAGCGTTCCGTGATGTCGACGGCCGCCTCGCAGACGCCCAGGGGGTGGCCCTGGTCGTCCTGCAGACGGAAGTACGAGCACGAGTAGACCTGGTAGTGCTCCGAGGTGGCGGGGGTGGGCCCGCGCCAATGGAGGTCGAACGATGACACTCTGCCCGTTCCGCTGAGCGGCGCGCGCCAATACGGTGGCCCGATGGCGTCGATCAAGAAGTTCCAGGTCACCTTCGACTGCGCAGAGCCTGAGCACCTCGCTCGTTTCTGGTGTGAGGTGTTGGGGTATGTCGTGCCGCCGCCACCGGAGGGGTTTGCCACGTGGGACGATTTCAAGCGCTCGCAGCCACCTGAGCAGCAGGACGCATGGTTTGCCTGCATCGACCCCTCAGGCGTGGGCCCGCGACTGTACTTTCAGCGCGTTCCCGAAGGGAAGGCCGCCAAGAACCGGCTGCATCTTGACGTACGGGTCGGCACCGGACTCGTGGGTGAAGAGCGCCTCGCCGCACTTGAGGCCGAGTGCGCACGACTGGTCCCGCTCGGGGCGGTACACGTGCAAACGCTGTATGACGGCAATGACGCGTGCATCCCGATGCAGGACATCGAGGGCAACGAGTTCTGTATCGACTGAGGGGCCGCGAACGTCATATCCGGCGGGACGCCGTCCACGTTCGTGCCGGCCCCAGCAGTGCGCGCTGCGGGAGGTGACACTCCCTAGGCGTTTCGACGGGCGTCCAGCTGGGCCAGCGGCATTTCGCCCAGCAGGGCGGCGATCCGGGAGCGGGACGAGAATCCCAGTTTGCTCAGGATGTGCTCCAGATGAGCGTCCACGGTCCGCTTGGAGATCACCAGCCGGGTCGCGATCTCACGGTTCGAGAGTCCGGAGGCGACCAGTTCGGCCACTTCGCGCTCCCGGCGGGTCAGCGACTCCAGCGGACCCGCTGGATCCTCGGATGCCGCCGCCTCTCCGCCCACGGCATCGGGCTGGATCCGGGCCATCACCTCGTCGAGTGCCATGACCGTGCCTTGGCGGAACGCCGTGTCGTAGGCGGCATCGCCGAGGTCCGCCCTGGCCTTCCGTACGGCCGCGTCGTGGTGGCTCTGAAGTATGGCGATGCCGAAGAGCGGGGCTCCGATCTTCTCGTAGAGCACTTTCGTCGCCCCCAGCATCCACGCGGTCTGCTCGGGGTGCCCCTGCTCGGCACTGAGCCAAGCGAGCACTTCGAGGGAGTGGGCGAAGCCCGTCATGTCGCGGACGTCGTACTTCATCGTCAGGGCAGCGCGCATGACGTCCTCGCATGTGCCGTGGTCACCGCCGAGCAACAGGGCGACCCCCTTCACCCACAGCGCCCATGCCTGGTTCCAGCGCTCCTCCGTGCCCGCCAGCAGGCGCAGGGTCACATCACAGAGCTCGATCGAGGTCTCGGTATCGCCCAGCATGGCGTGCATCAACGCCTCCTGGTAGTGGACGATCACCACGCCGACGCGGTCCTCCTGTTCGATGAGGCGGCGCCGGGCCTCCCCGTAGTACCGCAGCGCGAGCGCGCCCTCGCCCTTGAACATGTACGTCCCGCCCAGATACTGCAGCGCGTACGTGATCAGGGATTCGTCCGCCAGCTCCTCGGCGATGGCCTTGGACTCGTTGAGGAGCGGCAGAGCGGAGTCGTGTTCACCCTGCATGATCGCGAACCAGCCGGAGAACCGCAGGGCGATGGCCCGTTCGGGAACAGGGCCGGCGACCAGACTGAGACCCTTGTCCATCCAGTACCGCCCCTCGCTGTACCGGGAGGAGCAGACCCAGTAGCACCAGAGCGAGTTGGCGAACCCGAGTCCCATACGGGCAGCCTCGACCGTGTCCTGGACCTCCCCGCCATCCGCTCCGGCCCCACCGGCTGCCTCGGTGAAGCAGAATTCCAGCGCCGCCCGCAGATCGGCGGAGCACCGCCGCAGCCGCAGGTATCCGGGTACTTGCTGCGACGTGCAGAACTCCCGTTTGAACTCCTCGGCCATGGCCAGATAGTGGTCGCGGTGGCGGGCCCGCAACGCCCGTGCCTCGCCGAGCTCGGTGAGCCACTCCTCACCGAATTCCCGGATGGTGTCGAGCAGCCGGTAGCAGGTCCCGCTCTCGTCGTCGCGCCTGAGCACGATCGACTTGTCCACGAGCCCGATCAGCGCTTCGAGGATCTCGTCGGCGGGCAGCTCGGCGTCCGCGCACACCTCCTCCACCGCGGCCAGGTCGAAGTATCCGGCGAAGACCGACAGCCGCGCCCACAGCAGCCGCTCCTCGGGGGAGCACAGCTCATGACTCCAGCCGATGGCCGTACGCAGGGTCTGATGCCGGGGCATCGCCGTCCTGTTGCCACCGGTGAGCAGCCGGAACCTGCTGTCGAGCCGGCTGACGAGCTGATCGAGGGACAGTGCACGCAGCCGTACGGTCGCCAGCTCGATAGCCAGCGGGATGCCGTCGAGTCGCCGGCACAGCGCGCCGACCGCGGCACGATTGCGGTCGTCGACCGTGAATCCGCTGCGCACCGCCGCCGCCCGCTGGGCGAACAGCCGCACCGCGTCGGTCTCTTCCGCGGTGCCGTCCTCGTCAGGGACGCCGAGCGGGGGAACCTCCAGGACGTTCTCGCCCGGCACGCTCAGCGCCTGCCGGCTGGTGGCCATGATCCGCAGATCGGGGGCCGTACGGAGCAGGGCGTCGGAGAGCATGCCGCAGGTGTCCACGACGTGCTCGCAGGTGTCCAGAACGAGAAGGATTTCCTTGCCCTTCAGATACTCGATGAGGTAATCGAGCGGAGGGCGGCCGGACTGCTCGGGCAGGCTCAGGGCACCGATGACGGTGTTCGGCAGCAGTGCCGCGTCGCGCAGCGCGGAGAGCTCCACCAGGCACACTCCGTCGGCGAACCGTGCGGCGAGCTGGGTGGCGGTACGCAGCGCGATCCGGGTCTTGCCCACGCCGCCCGGCCCGACGAGCGAGACCAGCCGGGCCCGGCCGAGCAACCGCTGCGCCGCCGCGAGCTCCTCGGCCCGCCCCACAAAGCTCGTCACCTCCGCCGGGAGGTCGACCCCCACCCGCTCATGATGCGTCGCCATCGCAGCCCCAACTCGGCCAGGGAAGAAGTGCCCCCCACGCTAGCGAGCGAGCACACGGCGAGCCTCGGGCACCGCGCAACATGACCGTCTCTGGTATCCGTACAGATCGTTTGTTGCTACACGTTGACGCCTTCAGGACCGGCCTGGACCGAAGCTGCCCGACGCACCCTTGGACCTCGCCCTTGCGGCTTGCGCAGGCCGAGGCGTTTTTGGACCTCGTTGTTCTCGGACGCGGCCCAGAGGGACGGCGGAGGGCCGGTGGATGCGGCTCAGTGTTCGTCGATTTTTGCCAGGCGGAAGGGGCCGGCCGCGCCGGGGCCGTACATCACCGGCAGGTCGTGGCCCCGCGGTACGACGACGAGGGGTTCGTCGCGGTACTCCTTCAGGAATCGTTCCAGCGGCTCCCAGATGAGGCTCTGGTAGCCGGACTCGCTCCGCTGGTGTTCGAAGGACAGGGTCAGTGCAGAGTCCATGACGGTGACGCTCACGCAGTTCACCTCAAGCCATGCACCCCCGATCCAGGCTTCAAGCCGCACGTAGGACATGGGGCACAGCCTGCCCCGTACGGCACACGCTCGCAATCAGCCACGGCCGGTTCCCGATGCATGTGCGAAGGGTGATGGTCCTCCGGTGCGTGCATCCATTGGTGCGGCTCGTGCGTCTCATGAGTGAGCGGCACTCTCATGTGACCGCATGGCAGGTATGGAGTACTCGACTTGAAAAACGGCATCAACGGCATGCGTCGCGTGTCCGCGGTCCTCGTCACCGCGGGAGCCGTCCTGACCGCCGGAGCGTTCGCCGCTCCGGCGCAGGCCGCCACGCTCACGACGCCCACGATCACCGCCAAGGGCGGTTTCGTGATGAACAACGGCACGGGGACGAGCCTTTTCACCAAGGCCGCCGACACCCGGCTCTCCACCGGGTCCACTACCAAGATCATGACCGCCCGGGTGGTGCTCGCGCAGCCGAACCTCAACCTGGATTCCAAGGTCACGATCCAGAAGGCGTACAGCGACTACATCGTCGACAACAACTGGGCCTCGTCGGCCCGGCTGATCGTCGGCGACAAGGTCACGGTCCGTCAGCTGCTGTACGGGCTGATGCTGCCGTCCGGCTGCGACGCCGCGTACGCGCTGGCCGACAAGTTCGGCACCGGCTCCACGCGGGCCGCGCGCGTGAAGTCCTTCATCGGCAAGATGAACTCGACGGCGACGAGCCTCAAGCTGAAGAACACGCACTTCGATTCGTTCGACGGCATCGGCAAGGGCGCGAACTACTCCACGCCGCGCGATCTGACCAAGATCGCCAGTAGCGCGATGAAGTACTCCACGTTCCGCACGGTCGTGAAGACGAAGACCACCAAGCAGAAGGTCACGACCAAGAGTGGTGGCTACCGCTACATGGAGTGGACCAACACGAACAACCTGCTCGGCAGCTACTCGGGCACGATCGGCGTCAAGACCGGTTCGGGCCCGGAGGCCAAGTACTGCCTGGTCTTCGCCGCCACCCGCAGCGGCAAGACGGTCATCGGCACCGTCCTCGCGTCCTCCTCGGTGGCCAACCGCACCGCGGACGCGAAGAAGCTGATGGATTACGGGTTCAAGAAGTAGCCGCGCGGTACGCGGCAGGACCGGCCGGGCCGGCGTCGGGGAGTCCCCGGCGCCGGCCCGGTGCTGTGCGGTGCTGTACGGGGCCGGCGCGTCAGGCCGCCGCCGCGCCGTCGCGTACCGGGACGTGGCCGAGGGCGCGGGAGCGCAGCCGGGCGTAGCCGGGGCGGATGACCTCGTTGATGAGGGCGGTGCGCTCGTCGAAGGGCAGGAAGGCCGCCTTGGCCGCGTTGACCGTGAACTCCTCCAGCTCCGCCGGGCCGTAGCCGAACGCGGTGGCCAGGTGCTGGAACTCCTGGGTCATCGTGGTGCCGCTGACCAGCCGGTTGTCCGTGTTGAGGCAGACGCGGAAGCCGAGCCGGCGGAGCAGGTCGATGGGGTGCCCGGGGTAGCTCGTCGCGGCGCCGGTCTGCAGGTTGGAGGTCGGGCAGACCTCCAGGGCGATGCGCATGTCGCGTACGTAGGAGGCGAGGCGGCCGAGGCGTACGGAGCCGTCGGCGGCGATCTCGATGTCGTCGGTGATGCGGACGCCGTGGCCGATGCGGTGGGCGCCGCAGCGCAGTACGGATTCGTGGATGGACTCCATGCCGACCGCCTCGCCGGCGTGGATCGTCACGCGGGCGCCTTCGCTGCGGAGGTAGTCGAAGGCCGCGGCGTGGCGGCTCGCCGGGTTGCCGATCTCGCCGCCCGCGATGTCGAAGCCGGCCACGCCGCGGTCGCGGTGGGCGACGGCCAGCTCGGCGATCTCCAGCGCGCGGTCGGCGTGCCGCATGGCGCACAGCAGCGTGCCGACGCGGACGCGGCGGCCGTCGGCCGCGGCCCGGCGCTCGCCCTCGCGGAAGCCCGCGGTGACCGCGTCGACGACCTCGTCCAGGGTGAGCCCTGCGGCGAGGTGCTGCTCGGGGGCGAAGCGCACCTCGGCGTAGACCACGCCGTCGGCGGCCAGGTCCTCGGCGCACTCGGCGGCGATGCGGAAGAGCGCGGGGGCGGTCTGCATCACGGCGCAGGTGTGCGCGAACGTCTCCAGGTAGCGCTCCAGCGAACCGGAGTCCGCGGCGTCCCGGAACCACTCGCCCAGCGCGGCGGGGTCGGTGGTGGGCAGCGCGTCGTATCCGGCCTCCGCGGCCAGTTCCACGACGGTCTGCGGGCGCAGGCCGCCGTCGAGGTGGTCGTGCAGCAGGACCTTGGGGGCCAGGCGGACCAGAGTCTCGTCGAGGGGGGCCGTGGGTACGTGGGGAAGCGCGTGGGTGTACTTGTCAGACAGCGTCATGGGGTCGGAGTATGACATGGCTTCCGGAGTGGGGGCGACCGCGTCTCATGGGCGGCGGTTCATGGGCGGCGGTCGGCAGCCGTGTGCGCGGCCCGGGGCGCCGCGCCCCGGGCCGGCCTCAGCGGGCCTGCCACACCGGGAGGGCCGGTGCGCCCGGCGGCAGCATGTGCTTGGCCGCGAGCAGCGGGGTGCGGTCCAGGCGTACGACCTGGATCACCAGGACGGCGGGGGAGTCGGCGGGGCGGCCGAGCTGCTCGCCGCGCTGGCGGCCGAGCGTGGTGGCCACGATCGTGCTGCTGCCCGTCAGCGGCAGCGCGCGCCCGGCCTCCAGCAGCAGCCGCAGCATGGACGAGTGCTTCGCGGCGGGCCCGTCGAACGCCTCCGCCGCCTCCGGCAGCAGCTCGGCGAGCGTCTCGTCCCGGGCCGCCCACTCCTGGGTCAGGCAGGCCGGCAGGCCGCCGACCTCGATCAGGCTCTCCCAGAAGCGCACCCGGCTGGTGCCCGGCAGCAGCAGGTGCTGGGTGGAGAAGTCGGTCGGCTCCTCGTAGGCGCGGGCCAGGGCCGTGGTCACCGCCTGCCCGCCCTCGCTGAGCAGCTGTTCCACCGGCTTGAGGTACTCGAAGCCGCGCGGCGGGAGGTGCGGGCTGACCGTGCGGCCCACCCCGCGCCGTACGGTGATCGCGCCGTCCTCCTGCAGCAGGATCAGCGCCTCGCGCAGGGCGGGGCGGCTCACCCCCAGCTCGGCGGCGAGCCGCGGCTCGGTCGGCAGCGTGGAGCCCGGGGGGTAGGTGCCGTCCCGGATGGCCTCGACCATCCGCTCGTACAGCGCGACGACCGGCCGTCGTCGCGGCGGCGCGGGTTGTCTGGCGGCCATGTTCGTCTCCCTGGGGCCGTGGTCCGACGTCGTCGCCCCTCACGGGGCGGCGGTCCGCGCGCTCGCGTGGCCGCGCGGCCTCCAGTTTCGCACCGCGGGACGGCGCTGTACGCAGCGGAAAGGAATCGTCCGCGATCTCTTGACACCCCCGGAAAGCGCGGGATAGACCAGAGCGCACGACGCGTTCCTGTCTGACAAGTGACGCAGAACGACCGTCGACGACGCCGGTTCATCGCGTGACGGGCGCCCCCCGCAGCGTGCCGCGATCCGGCCGCGCCGGTGTCCGGGGCCCGCACGAACGCCCTCCCACTCAGTCCCAGGAGCCGTCATGTCCCTCAGGTACCGCGAGCGCACGCGTCCAGCGCCGCCCGCCACCCCGCGGCTGCTGCTGCCCGCGCTCGTGCTGGCCGTACTCGGCTACCAGATCAACGCCACCATGCTCAGCCCCGCGCTGCCCGACATCGCCCGCCGCCTGGACACCACCAGCAGCCTGGTCGGCCTGTCGCAGACGCTGTTCTTCCTGCTCGCCGCCGTCGGACAGGTCACCCTGGCGCGGCTCAGCGACTACCGCGGGCGCAAGCCGGTGATGCTGCTGTGCGGCGTGCTGCTGATCCTCGGCAACCTCGCCTGCGCCCTGGCGCCCGACATCGGCGTCTACCTCGGCGGGCGGATCCTCCAGGGCGTCTCGGCCGCGATGTTCTCGCTCTCCTTCCTGACCCTCAACGACCTGCTCCCGCCCGCCGCCTTCGGCCGCGCCGCCGGCATCATCAGCGCCGTCAACGGCGGTTTCGCGGGTGTGGACGCCATCGTCGGCGGCCGGCTCGCCGACACGGTCGGCTTCCGCGCCATCTTCCTCGGCGGCCTGCTGCTGTCGGTGGTGGGCACTCTGGGGGTGGCCCGGTACGTGCCGGCCGTGCCGCCGAAGGCCGCCGGCGCCATGGACTGGCTGGGCGCCGGACTCCTCGCGCTGGGCCTGTCCGGGGTCCTCATCGGCCTGGCGCAGGGCGCGGGCTGGGGCTGGACCTCGGCGGCCACGCTCGGCTGCGTACTGGGCGGGCTGGCCGCGCTGGCGGCGTTCGTCCTCGTACAGCGGTCCCGGTCGGCCTCCGGTACCGGCGCGGACCCCCACCCGGGCGCCGTCCGCCCCCGCACCACCGCCGTCATCGACATCCGGCTGCTCGCCTCGCGCCGGGCCTGGCCGCTGCTGCTGACCGTGACCCTCTCCCTCGCGGGCGCCTTCGGCGCGCTCGCCCTAACGATCCCGCTCTTCACGCAGGACGCGCACGCCGGTTACGGGCTGTCCGCCACCCGGTCCGCACTGCTGTACGCGACGCCTGCCTCGGCGATCGGTGTGATCGGCGCCCCGCTCGCCGGGTACTTCGGGCCGCGCGTCGGCTGGCGCCGTACCGCCCTGATCGGCTCGGCCGGCTCGCTGCTCGCCTTCGCCGTCGCCGTGCCGTTCAGGAACGACCCCTGGGTGCTCTTCGGCGCGCTCACCGTGCTGGGCCTGACGTACAACGGTATCAGCGTGACGGCGCTCAACGGGCTCGCCGTCGTCTCCGCGCCCAAGGACCAGCAGGGCGCCCTCACCGGCCTGACCGGCGCCTGCTTCGGCATCGGCGCCTCCCTCGGCACCGCCCTCGCCTCCGGGCTGATCACCGCGGCCGGCGCCGGCGGGGCGACCGGCTCCGAGCTGTACACGGGTGCGTTCGTGGCCGCGCTCGTCGCGCTGGTCCTCGCCATGGCGTCCGCCCTCGCCATCAAGCGCGTACCGGCGGAGGAGGGGAAGGACGGCAGCGGGCCGGGGCGTACGGACCTCCCGCACACCGCCCACGTCTGACCTCCCGCACACCGCCCACGTGCAAGCGGCCCGCGGGCGGTACGGCTTGGGGCGGGGCGGCCCCGCCGGACGGTTTCTGCGAACGTGGCCGCATGACCCTCAACGCAGTCATCGGTGTCGACATCGGCACCTCCAGCAGCAAGGGCGTGCTGGTCGGCCCGGACGGCACGCTGCTGCGTTCGGCCGTCCGCGAGCACGCCGTCGACCGCCCGGCGCCCGGACACGTCGAGATGGACGCCGCCGTGTGGTGGCAGGAGTTCGCCTCGCTCGCCCGCGAACTCACCGCGGACGGCGACGTGGAGGTGCGCGCCGTCGGCGTCAGCGGCATGGGGCCGTGCGTCCTGCTCACCGACGCCGACGACGTACCACTGCGCCCCGCGATCCTCTACGGCGTCGACACCCGCGCCACCGACCAGATCGCCCGGCTGGAACACCGGCTCGGCGACGGGGAGATCCGGGCCCGCTGCGGCTCGGGCCTCAGCAGCCAGGCCGCCGGCGCGAAGATCGCCTGGGTCGCGGACGAGGAGCCGGAGCTCTTCGCCCGCGCCCGCCGCCTCTACATGCCCAGCTCCTGGCTGGTCCGCAAGCTCACCGGCGCGTACGTCCTGGACCACCACTCCGCGAGCCAGACCACGCCGCTCTACGACACCGTCGCCCGCTCCTGGTACGCCCCGTGGGCCGAACTGATCTGTCCGGACCTCGAACTGCCGCCGCTGCGCTGGTCCGGCGAGGCCGCCGGCACGGTCACCGCCGAGGCCGCCCGGCTGACCGGACTGCCCGCAGGCGTCCCCGTCATCACCGGCACGGTCGACGCCTGGGCCGAGGCCCTGAGCGTCGGCGCGCACACCGTCGGCGACCTGATGCTCATGTACGGCACGACGATGTTCCTCGTCCACACCGTGCCCGGCCTGCTGACCGCGCCCGCGCTGTGGAGCACGGTGGGCGCCCTGCCCGGCACCCGCAACCTCGCCGGCGGCATGGCCACCTCCGGCGCCGTCACCGCCTGGCTGCGCGACCTCTGCGGCGCGCCCGAGTACGCCGACCTGCTGCACGAGGCCGAGAAGTCCGGGCCCGGCGCGGGCGGCCTGCTGATGCTGCCGTACTTCGCGGGCGAGCGCACCCCGGTCATGGACCCGCAGGCCCGCGGCGTCATCGCCGGCCTCACCCTCTCCCACACCCGCGGCGACCTCTACCGCGCCGCGCTGGAGGCCACCGCGTACGGCGTCCGGCACAACATCGAGGCCATCGAGGCCGTCGGCGGCGACATCCGGCGGGTCGTCGCGGTGGGCGGCGGCACCCAGGGTGGGCTGTGGACGCAGATCGTCTCCGATGTCACAGGCCGGGCGCAGGAGGTGCGGGCCACCTCCATCGGCGCCAGCTACGGCGGCGCGCTGCTCGCCGCCCAGCTCATCGGCGACGCCCGCATCGATGCCTGGAACCCGGTACGGGAAACCGTCGTGCCGCAGCCCGGGGCCGCCGCCCGGTACGAGGAGCTGTACGGCCTGTACCGCGACCTCTACCCGGCCACGGCGGACGTCGTGCACGCGCTCGCCGCCCACCAGAACCCGGCGCACCGCAGCGGGTGAGGGCACCCGGGGCCGCGGCCCGCGGCGGTCAGCGGACGCACCGGAAGCTGCCCGCCCGGCCGGGGTCGCCGCCCGTGTACCGCGGCCAGGCCGGGTAGGCACACAGCGGACGCGTACGCCCGCGCCCCGCCGGGCCGTTGTCGGTGACCACCGGGTGCGCGGGCGCGGCGCCCCGCTCCACCCAGGCGTCGAGGGCGCCGAGCGAGTCCCAGCCCGCGGTGAACGCCGCGTCCACGTTGGCGTGGTTCGCGCCCGGCACGAGGTAGAAGCGCGCGAACGCGTCGGCCGCGCGCTTCCCCATGACGTCCCGCACCCGCTCCGCGTACTCCACCGTCGAACGGTGGCTGACCAGCTCGTCCGCCGTGCCGTGCAGGAGCAGCAGCCGTCCCCCGGCGGCGGCGAACGGCCGCAGATCCGGGTCGTTGACGTCCTGCAGCGCCGACAGCTCGCTGATGCGGTCCCGCCAGGGGCCCGGCCGTCGTGGATCGACCGCCAGCGCGCCGTGCTCCGGGTCCCGCGTCACGAAGTGCTTCACCCACTGGTCCCAGAACCGCACGCCGTACCCGCTGCTCTCCGGCATCGGGTCGGCCGGCGCCGCCGTCCCCATGCCCAGCCGCGGGGTCGTCATGTCGGCCCCGGAGAGGAAGGGGAAACCCGGGTAGCTGGTCTCGCCGCTCGCCAGGCGGTACGGCCACGTGAAGCGCGAGGACAGTGCGCGCACGGCACGGATCTGCCGGTCGGAGAGGCAGGTGTCACCGTGGTCGGCACCGCCGCGGCAGCGCAGCGCGCGCGGATCGAACCGGCAGCCCGCCTCGTCCGCGATCACGCCGTCGCGCAGCCCGTCGTCCCCGTCGCAGGCCGCCAGCACCCGGTCGTACAGCAGGCGTTGCTCCCCTTGGTCCAGGAACGCGCCCGGGCGCGCGAGCACCTGTGCCTCGTACCCGAAGAACAGGTCCAGGCTCGCCGCGTTCCAGGCCGGGTAGGCGGAGAGCACGCCGTCGAAGTCGCGCGGCCAGCGCTGCGCGACGGCCAGCGCCTCCCGGCCGCCGGTCGACCCGCCCGCGAAGTAGCTGCGCGCGGGCGGCCCTTGGCCGTACCGCTCGCCGATGACGTACAGCGCCGCGTCGCGCGTCTTCTTCAGCGCGTCGCCCGCGAAGTTGCGCAGCGCCTCGTCGTTGCGGGCGAACGAGCCGTCGAGCGAGGGGTCGGGCGCCGACGAGCGGTGGCCCGAGTCGCTCGCGAAGGTCGCGTACCCGCGCGCCAGCGGCGTCGCCGCCGCGCCGGCCGGCCCGAACGGCACATTGCCCGCGACGTCGGGCACGGCACCGTCGTAGCCCCCGCCGCCGAACATCACCGCCTTGCGGTTCCAGCCGTCCGGCAGGCCGATCCGCACGGTGATGTCCGGCGCCGCAGGATCCACCGGGTGCACGGCGACCTCCACCCGGCAGTACGGGCCGACCGGCCCGCCGCCGGTCACCTGCCGGGCCCCGGTCACCTCGCCGCCGCCGGTCGGCAGCCCGATCGCGGCGGCGGGCACCGCCGTGCCCTGAAGCGCGGCGCAGTCCACCGGAGGCGCCGCACCGTGCGCCGCCGGCGCCGGGACGACCGCACCGAGCAGCAGAAGCGCCCCTGCCGCTGTCGCCGTCCGGAAAGCCGTCCGGGAAAGAAAGCGTTTCATCCGCACCTCCAGGGAACCCGCCGCCGACCACCGCGCCGCATCCTGCGCGCGGCCGCCCCGCACGGCAATGTGATCGGGCACCACGGCCATGTGCCCGATCCTGTGCCCAGCGACGGTTCCGCACGCGTTCCGGACCCGGGAAGAGGAGGATGATTCCGTGCGCCTGTGCCACACCCGGCCCACCGACCGGGGATACACCCGGCTCCGCCACGGTCGCGGCTTCCGCTACCTCGACGCGTCCGGGCAGCCGCTGCGCGACCCGGCGGAGCTGCGGCGGATCAAGGACCTGGTCATCCCGCCCGCCTGGCGGGACGTGTGGATCTGCGCCCGGCCCCACGGCCACCTGCAGGCCGTCGGCACGGACGCGGCGGGCCGCCGCCAGTACCTGTACCACCCGCAGTTCCGGGCCGAGCAGGAGGCGAGCAAGCACGAGCACGTCCTGGAGGTCGCGGCGGCACTGCCGCAGGTGCGCGAAACCGTCGAGGCGGACCTGAGCGGCCGCGGACTGACCCGCGACCGCGTGCTGGCCACCGCCGTGCGCCTGCTCGACGTCGGCTTCTTCCGCGTCGGCAGCGAGCGCTACGCCGACCTCCACCACACCTACGGACTGACCACCCTGCTGCGGGAGCACGCCCGCTGTCGCCGCGGCGAGATCGTCTTCAGCTACCCCGCCAAGCACGGCAAGGAACAGGTGCAGGCCGTCGTGGACCCCGCGACGTACCGCTGCGTGCGGGCCCTGCTGGCCCGGCGGGGCGGCGGCGACCGGCTGCTCGCGTACTGGCGGCGCCCCGCCTGGTACGACGTCAGCAGCGACGACGTCAACGGCTACTTGAAGGCGGCGGCCGGTCTGGAGATCACCGCGAAGGACTTCCGTACCTGGCACGCCACGGTCATGGCCGCCGTCGCGCTGGCCGTGTCGCAGGGCGCCGCGCACGGCGAGACCGCCCGCCGCCGCGCCATCGCCCGCGCCGTCCGCGAGGTCGCCGACTACCTCGGCAACACCCCCGCCGTCTGCCGCGCCTCCTACATCAACCCCCGGATCGTCGAACTGTACGAGGAGGGGATCACGGTGGCACCGGCCCTGCCGCACCTGGGGGAGGAGGGCACGCCCGGCGTCCCGGCGACCCAGGGCGCCGTCGAACAGGCCGTGCTGCGTCTGCTCCGTACGGAAGACACCGGAGATCCGGAAGACACCGGGCACCCGGAAAACACCGGGCATGAGGACGCGCGTGCCGGGTAGCCGGGGGGTGATCGCCGGTCTGCGGACCGGCACGTGAGTCTGCGGATGAGGGAAGGAGCCCACCATGCTGATGGCCCACTCCGCGATGCTGCGCAATCTCATCGACCAGTACGAGGCGCTGGCGGTGCTGAGCGCGGAACGCGGCAGCGACGAGGTGCGCCAGCGGATGGACGACCTCGCGTATCTGCTGTGCATCAGCACCGGCACGGCCGACGTGGACAGTGCGCTGATCGCCGCCCGGCACCGGCTGCCCGGCGCCCGTATGGAGGACGACTCCCTGCTCACCGCGTGACCCGGCGGCGCGGCGCGCTGACGGTGTGCCGGTGCCCCGCCGGTGCGGTACGGCCGTGGTAGATGTTGCGTGCCCCGCGCCGTGGACAGGAGAGGCGTATGACCGAGCAGAATCCGGACCCGGACCCGCGGCGTACCCCGGGTCTGGAGCCCGGCGGCGGCGTGCCGCCGGGCGAGACGCCGCCCGCCGAGGGCAGCACGCCCTGGGCCGGTCCGCAGGAGACGTACAACCCCCCGAAGGGCTGGGCCAAGGGACCGCTGATCGCCATCGGCATCGTCGTCCTGCTGTGCGTCGTCTTCTTCCTCGCCTTCGCGTTCCTGGTGTGACGTTCCCGGTGTGACCGGGCGCGCGACCGCTCAGGGGTAGGAGACCACCGTCGACGGCACCGTGGAGGTGCCCGACGTGCCGGCGCCCGTGTCATTGATGACGTGCTCGAACTGGCCGTGGCCGCTGAGCGAGACGACGAGCAGGTCGTGGAATTTCACCCCGGGCGTGCGCGGCGCCGCGAAGGCGTGGTCCTGCCGGATGGTGGGGTCCACGTTGTAGTAGCAGTAGCTGCCCAGGCCCCAGCCCTCGTGCGTGGTGACCGAGTCGGCGACCTTGTACGCGGCGTAGCCCTTGGTGCTGCCGTCCTGCACCGCCGCCTGATTGGGCGCGTCGTACGCCTTCTCGTTCTGGAAGAAGACGGTGCGGCCGCGCTCGCCGCGCCACTCCACGTCGTACTTGTTGAAATGTTCGACGAAGAGGCCGGTGGCGAGGACGTCGGCGCCGTTGACGCGGACGCCGTAGTCCGCGCGGTTGGTCTCCCAGCCGACGCCGTCGCCGTGGTCGGCGCGCCAGACCCAGGTGTGGTCCACGATCGTGTGGTTGCTGTTGATCACCATGCTGACGGTGGCCTTGCCGGCGCCCGCGCCGCCGATCCGGAGGAACACGTCCTGAACGGTCGTCGGGTTGGCGGCGTGGTCCGCCGAGGCGCCCTCGGGGCCGACCTCCAGCAGGGTGGGGGAGTTGACCGTACCGGCGTCGATGAGGAAGCCGGCCAGCCGCACGCCGTCCACGTCGGCGACCTTCACGGCCGTCACGCCGCCGTCCGGGACGAGCGTCGCGTAGCCCAGGCCCAGGACCACCGTGTTCGCGCGCTTGACCTCGATCGCCCGGTCGAGGTGGTAGACGCCGGGTGTGAGCAGCAGGTGGAGGCCCTGGTCCAGCGCCTGGTTCATGGTCGCCGCGCCGGTCCCGGGCTTGACGACGTAGAACTGGCTCAGCGGCAGGGACGTGCCGCGCGGTGTGCCGCTGCCCCAGGTGGTGCCGCGGGCGTTCGTGCGCTTCTCGGGGAGGAAGACCCGGTACGCGTCGCCGTCCAGGTAGAGGAAGGGCTTCTCGCGGGAGACCGGGGTGGTGTCCAGGGTGGTGTACGGGGGGTCGGGGAAGCCCGTTGCCGGCGCGCCCTCGACGCCGGAGAAGACCATGTTCCAGACCGCGTTGGTCCAGCCGCCCACCGAGCTGTCGCGGGTGTACCACTGCTGCTGCGAGTACGGTCCCACGGTGCCGTCGACCCGGCTGTCGGCGATGTAGCCGCCGCTGGCCCAGCCGTAGCCGTCGGGCGCGAGGTTCAGCCCGCCGCGTATGTGCATCCGGCGGAAGGGCGCGGCCTGCGCGACCGCCCACCGGTTGGTGCCGTTGACCGGGGTGAGGGCGAGGTTCTCCGCCGAGCGCCAGAAGTTCTGCGTCGCGTTGCCGTCGAACCAGCCCGCGTCCACGGTCACGTCGCCGTTGATGGACGTGTCGTCGGGGGAGAGGCCGAGGCCGGCGATGGAGGTGTAGAAGCCGAGCTGCGCGTTGAGGCCGTGGTAGGTGCCCGGCTTGAAGAGCAGCGCGTACCGGCCGGTGCCGAACTGCGCGCGCTCCTGCTGCCGGAAGATCTCGTCCAGCTTGCTCTGGATGCCGGCCGTGGACGGGTCGAAGACGAGGACGTTCGGGCCGAGGTCGCCGCCGCCGGGGAGCGGGTCGGCGGCCGGTGCCGCGGGCGCGGCCGGGGCGGCGGAGGCGGAGG
>NZ_JBEPFC010000071.1:0-35801 GCF_040301705.1 Streptomyces sp. NPDC000151
GCCTGCTGTACGGGGAGAGCCCCGCCGAACGGTGGGAGGCGCTGCGGTCGCCCGACCCGGTGACGCTGCCGTGGATCGCGGACGCGCTGGCGCATATAGAGCACATCGACCGCGAGGTTGACGAGGATGTAGGCGGCGGAGGTGCACAGCACCACGCCCTGGAGCATCGTGTAGTCGCGCGTGAAGACCGCGTCGATGGTGAGCTTGCCGAAGCCGGGCAGGACGAAGATCTGCTCGGTGACGACGGCGCCGGAGATGAGGTGTCCGAGCTGGAGGCCGAGGACGGTCACCACGGTCACCAGGCTGTTGCGCAGCGCGTGCCCACCGATGACCTGACGGCGTGACAGTCCCTTGGCGCGGGCGGTGCGCACGTAGTCCGCCGACAGGCTGTCGAGCATCGCGCCGCGGGTCTGCCGCATCACGACGGCCGCGAGCCCGGAGCCGAGGACGACGGCCGGCAGCACCATGCGCCGCAGATTGTCGACCGGGTCCGTGCCGAACGGCACGTAACCGGACGCCGCGAAGACCGGTACGGCGATCGCGAAGGCGAGTACGAGGACGATGCCGAGCCAGAAGGTGGGGACGGAGAGCCCCAGCAGGGCGACGGCGTTGGCCAGCCACTCCGTCGCCTTTCCGCGCCGCACGGCCGCCAGTACGCCCGTCCCGATGCCGAGGACGACCGCCAGGAGGAGGGAGAGCGCGGCCAGTTCGAGCGTCACGGGGAGGGCGTTCAGTATGGAATCCAGGACGGGCAGGCCGGTGCGGGCCGAGGTGCCGAGGTCGCCGGTGAGGGCGTGGCCGACGAACCGCCCGTACTGGACCACGATGTTGTCGTTCAGCCCGTACGCCTCGCGGATCGCGGCCAGCGCCTCGGGGCTGCGCTCCTCGCCCGCCAGCGCGAGGGCCGGGTCGCCGGGCAGCGCGCGGATGCCGGCGAAGACGACGACGCTGACGAGGAAGAGCGTGATCAGGGACTGGCGCAGCCGGGTGAGGAGGTAACGGCTCATCGGGCGTACCCCGCATCCATGAAGCAGTTCATCGGGCGTACCCCGCGTTCTTCACGCGCACCAGGCCGTCGCCGTAGACCCGCACGCCTGCCACGTTCTTCCGCGCCACGACGTAGTTCTTCTGCCGGTAGAGGTAGATCAGCGCGTGCTGATCGCTTATACGGTCGGCGAGTTGCGTGTAGACACGGGCGCGGCCGGTCCGGTCGGCAGTAGTACGCCCCTCGGCGATCAGCCGGTCGATCGCCGGGTCGGAGATGCCGTACGTGTTCATCGCTCCTGCCGTGCCGACGAAGGAGGCGATGTTGCCGTCCGGGTCGAGCCGCCCGGACCAGCCGCTGACGTATGCGTCGAACTGCCCGGCGTCGGTCTCCTCCAGGAGCGTGGCGTACTCCATGGGCCGCAGCCGTACGTCGAAACCGGCCTCGCGCGCCATCGCCTGGATCACCTGGCCGAGGCGGCTGTCCTCGGGCGAGGTGGAGACCTTCAGCTCGATCGGAACCGGGAGCCTGACGCCCGCCTCCTTGAGCAGCTTCTTCGCGCGCGGCAGGTCGCGCTCCGGGCAGTCGGCGGGCCCCGGCGCGATGGCCGACTCCGGCGAGACGGGGCCGCAGGCCGGCTCGTACATGCCCTGGAAGACGACCTTGTTGATCAGCTTGCGATCCAGGGCGAGCGCGAAGGCTTCGCGGACGCGCGGGTCGCGGGCGAGCACCGTGCGCAGCTTCCCGGGCTTCTCCCCCGTCCCGTGCACGTTTCCGATGTTGAAGCCGAGGCCTTGGTAACCGAGCGAGGGCGAGTTGAAGAGCTGGAGCTGCGGTTCGGTGAGCGAGCTCTGCACCTCCACCGGGCCCATCTGGTCGCCGACCTGCACATCGCCGGAGCGCAGGTTCGCCAGCCGGACGCCGCCGTCGGTGATGGTCTTGTAGACGACGCGGTTCAGGTGGACCTTGTCCGCGTCGTAGTACCGGGGGTCCTTCGTGAGCACGATGCGGTCGCCCGCGACGCGTTCGACGTACTTGAACGGGCCGACGCAGGACGGGTGGTTGGTGAAGTTCTTGCCGTACTTCGCGAGCGCACGCGGGGACATGACCATCCCGGCGCGGTCGGCGAGCACGCCGGTGAGCGGGACGTACGGCGTCTTCAGGCGAATGCGGACGGTGTACCGTCCGGCGGCCTCGGCCTTGACCAGCGGGCCGAGTTCGGTGGCGCGGGCGGAGCCGGGGAGGGTGCGATGACGTTCCAGGGACCGGGCGACGGCGGGCGCGTCGAGGCGGGTGCCGTCGCTGAACGTCACGCCGTGGCGGACCGGGATGGTCACGGTCCGGCCGGCGTCGGAGGTCTTCGGCAGGGCGGTCGCCAGCTGCGGCACGACCTTGCCCGCGCGGTCGGTGTCGTACAGCTTCTCGCACATGCCGGCGAAGACGGTGCGGCCGACGAGGGTCTGCGCGAGGGTCGGATCGAGCTTGTCGGGGTCGGACTTGAGGGCGACGGTGAGCGTGCCGCCGTCCTTCGTGGGGCGGTGGTCGGTCATCCGGACCCCGCCCACCTCGGTGGCGGCGGAGGTGAGCGACCCGCACCCCGCGGCGCTGATCACCAGCCCAACTGCCAGCGGAACAGCCGCTGTTCGGCGCACGTGACGCTACCTCCCGAACGATCATCAAGAACGCATCGCGAACGATCACCAGGAACGAATGCAGCAGACCGTATTTCGCATACAGACGACCGGCAAGAGGCTGTCCCGGATCTTGGGCAGTTTCTGGTTACATCTAAATAACCGCACCCGACAACCCGGCCAAGTCCCCCACCCCGCCCCGCGTACGCTGGCGGCATGAGCGTCGCGATCCTCAGCGGTGCCGGGATCTCCACCGACTCCGGCATCCCCGACTACCGCGGGCCGAACGGCGTGTGGCGCCGCGACCCGGACGCCGAGAAGCTCGTCACGTACGCGTACTACATGAACGACCCCGAGATCCGGCGCCGGTCCTGGCTGATGCGGCGGGACGGCCCGGCGCTGCGCGCGAAGCCGAACGCCGCGCACGAGGCCGTCACCCGCCTGGAGCGCTCCGGCGTCCCCGTCCGCGTGATCACGCAGAACGTCGACGGGCTGCACCAGCTCGCCGGGATGCCCGACCGCAAGGTCCTGGAGCTGCACGGCACCGCCCGCACCGCGGTCTGCACCGAATGCCGCGCCCGGACGCCGATGGCCGACGCGCTGGCCCGGGTGACCGCGGGCGACCCGGACCCCGCGTGCCTCGACTGCGGCGGGATCATGAAGTCGGCGACCGTGATGTTCGGCGAGATCCTGGACCCGGAGGTACTGGGCGCGGCGATCACAGTGGCGAAGAACTGCGACGTCTTCCTCGCGGTCGGCACGAGCCTGTCCGTCCAGCCCGCCGCATCCCTCGCGGGCCTAGGGCGTGTCTTTCGGATCATCCCGGGGCCGCGACGCCTGGCACAGCACCTCGCGGCGTTGTCGCATCACCCACGGACACCCAGTCCGAGGGCGACGCTCCGCCTTGCGATGCACCGCACCAGACGCCGCGACCTGGTCCGGGCTGATCCAAAAGACACGCCCTGGCCGCCGACCACGGCGCCCGCCTGATCATCGTCAACGCCGAGCCGACCCCGTACGACGACCTCGCCGACGAGATCGTCCGCGACCCGATCGGCGAGGCGCTCCCCCGGCTGCTGGCCGATTTGCACCCGTGACCGCCGACAGGCTTGCCCCCCTTTGACGGGGAATGCCGGTGGCGGCGTTACGGTTGACCCGGCGGCCGGCCGGTCGGACGGCCGCGGAGACGTGGAGGATGAGCGCCGTGCAGAGCAGGCATCACGGTGAGTACAAGGTGCCCGGCGGCAAGCTGGTCGTCGTCGACCTGGAGGTCGCGGACGGCGTGCTGCGCCACGTCCGCGTCGCCGGTGACTTCTTCCTGGAGCCGGACGACGCGCTGCCGGCCATCAACGCGGCCTTGGAAGGCGCGCCCGCCGACACCGGCACCCGCGGCCTGGCCGACCGTATCGAGGCCGCCCTGCCCGAGGACGTCGCCATGATCGGCTTCACCGCCGAGTCGGTCGGCGTCGCGGTCCGCCGGGCCGTCGCCCAGGCCACCGACTGGACCGACTACGACTGGCAGATCATCCACGAGCCGCCGCAGGCGCCCGCGCTGCACATGGCGCTCGACGAAGTACTGACCACCGAGGTCGCCGAGGGGCGGCGCCCGCCGACGCTCCGCGTCTGGGAGTGGGACCGCCCCGCCGTGATCATCGGCAGCTTCCAGTCGCTGCGCAACGAAGTGGACCCCGCGGGCGCCGAGAAGCACGGCGTCACGGTCGTCCGGCGGATCAGCGGCGGCGGCGCGATGTACGTCGAGCCTGGCAACACGATCACGTACTCGCTCTGCGTCCCCGAGTCCCTCGTGCACGGCCTGACCTTCGCGGAGAACTACGCGTACCTCGACGACTGGGTACTCGGGGCGCTCGGCGACATGGGCATCAACGCCTGGTACAAGCCGCTCAACGACATCGCCACGGACGCCGGGAAGATCGCCGGCGCGGCCCAGAAGCGCATCGTGGCGGGCTCCGGCGCCGTCCTGCACCACGTGACGATGTCCTACGACATCGACGCGGACAAGATGGTCGAGGTGCTCCGCATCGGCAAGGAGAAGCTCTCCGACAAGGGCACCACCAGCGCCAAGAAGCGGGTGGACCCGCTGCGCCGCCAGACCGGCCTCCCCCGCGCCCAGGTCATCGACCGCATGATCACCTCCTTCCGCGCCCGCTACGGCGGCACGGACGGCACGGTCACGGAGGAGGAGTTCGCCCGCGCCCGCGAACTGGCGACCGCCAAGTTCAGCTCCCCGGAGTGGACGACCCGGGTGCCGTAGGGCTCGGGTGCCGCAGGGCTCGGGTGCCGCAGGGCTCGGGTGCCGTAGGACTGTCGAACCCGGGTGCCGTAGCGCCAAACCTGTAAAGCCGCAGGGGCCTTGACCAATGGTTCTGCGGCAACGTAGCGTCAACTGCACTGACTCGTGACTCGTGAGCTGCCGGAAGGAGGCGAAGTCGAATGTCCACCCTCTTCGACCTGCATCGCCTCGCTCTCCGGACCGCCTGGATCCCGGGTCGTGTAGCACACGGCTGCTGAGCAGCCCTTCTTCCGGCGTGCCCGTTTCGCGGCCCCGGCATCTTCTTTCCGTCACCGCCTGCGGCACGTCGCCGCGCGCTGATCAGCGCTGCGGATTCTTGCGCCGTGCCGATTCACGCGGCGGCTATTTGAGCTGTGCCATCTCGAAATAGAAAGCTCCTGAAATGGCGACTAGGACAACCATATCGACCGCGCGCCGAAATGAGGATGTGCCATGGTAGCGGCACGGATCACGGTCAACGGGAAAGAAACCCCCATTTCACCGGCCGCCCCCCACACCACGGTGCTGGATTTCCTGCGCGAGCGGGGACTCACCGGCACCAAGGAGGGCTGCGCCGAGGGCGAGTGCGGCGCCTGTTCGGTCCTGGTGGCCCGCCCCGGGGTGAACAAGCCGACCGACTGGGTGGCGGTCAACGCCTGCCTCGTCCCGGCCGCGGCGCTCGACGGCCAGGAGGTCATCACCTCCGAAGGCCTCGCCACCGCCGGCGCACCCGGCACGCCGCCCGCGCTGCACCCGGTGCAGGAAGAGATGGCGGTCCGCGGCGGCTCCCAATGCGGTTACTGCACACCGGGGTTCATCTGCAGCATGGCCTCCGAGTACTACCGGCCGGACCGCTGCGCGCACGAGGGCTCGGAAAAAGCCGATGAGGTCGACGGTGAGCACGGTCCGAATGGATTCGATCTGCACTCGCTGAGCGGAAACCTGTGCCGTTGCACCGGTTACCGTCCGATTCGCGATGCCGCGTTCGCCGTGGGTGAGCCCGCCGAGGACGACCCGCTGGCGCAACGCCGCGAGCAGTCCCCGCCGGAGCCGGTCGCCACTGAGTACTCCCAGGACGACAAGGCGTTCGTACGGAAGAACACCCTTTCCGAGACGCTGCAGTTGCTGCGCGAGCGGCCCGAAGCGGTCGTCGTCGCCGGCTCCACCGACTTCGGCGTCGAGGTGAACATCCGTTCCCGGCGCGCGGAATGCGTGGTCGCCATCGACCGGCTCGCCGAAATGCGGGAGCTGCGCGTCGAATCCGATTACATCGAGATCGGCGCCGCGCTGACGCTCACCGAGATCGAGCGCAAGCTCGACGGTGAAGTACCTCTTCTTGCCGAGCTGTTCCCGCAGTTCGCGTCCCGGCTGATCCGCAACGGTGCGACCCTCGGCGGCAACCTGGGTACCGGCTCGCCCATCGGCGACAGTCCGCCGGTACTGCTGGCCCTTGAGGCGTCGCTGGTGCTCGCCGACGCCGACGGCGAGCGCGTGGTCCCGCTGGCGGACTACTTCACCGGTTACCGGCAGAGCGTGCGCCGCCCCGACGAGCTGATCCGCGCGGTGCGCATTCCGCGGCCGCTGTCGCCGGTCACGGCCTTCCACAAGATCGCCAAGCGGCGCTTCGACGACATCTCCAGCGTCGCGGTCGGCTTCGCGCTCGACATCGAGGGCGGAATCGTCCGCAAGGCCCGCATAGGTCTGGGCGGCGTGGCCGCCACCCCGATCCGCGCGCTCGCCACCGAGGCGGCCCTGGAGGGCAAGCCGTGGGTGACGGAGACCGTCGAGGCCGCGGCCCGGGTGCTGCGCGGTGAAGGCACGCCGATGAGCGATCACCGCGCCAGCGATCTCTACCGTTCCGCGATGCTCGGCCAGAGCCTGCTGAAGCTGCACGCACAGACCACCGAGGCGGTGTCGTCATGAGTCATCTGTCCGAGATTCCCGAAAAGCCGGTAGTCGGCGTTCCGATGCCGCACGAGAGCGCCGGCCTGCACGTCACCGGTACCGCGCTCTACACAGACGACCTGATCCACCGCACCAAGGACGTGCTGCACGCCTACCCGGTCCAGGTCATGAAGGCGCACGGCCGGATCACCGCGCTGCGCACCGAGCCCGCGCTCGCCGTGCCCGGTGTGGTCCGCGTGCTGACCGGTGCCGACGTGCCCGGCGTCAACGACGCCGGCATGAAGCACGACGAACCGCTCTTCCCCGACGAGGTCATGTTCCACGGCCACGCGGTCGCCTGGGTGCTCGGCGAGACCCTGGAGGCGGCCCGGCTCGGTGCGGCGGCCGTCGAGGTGGAGCTCGACGAGCAGCCCTCCCTCGTCACGCTCCAGGACGCGATCGCGGCCGGCAGCTATCACGGTGCCCAGCCCCTCATGGAGACCGGTGACATCGACGCCGGCTTCGCCGACTCCGCGCACGTCTTCACCGGCGAGTTCCAGTTCGCCGGTCAGGAGCACTTCTACCTGGAGACGCACGCGGCGCTCGCCCAGATCGACGAGAACGGGCAGGTGTTCATCCAGAGCAGCACCCAGCACCCCTCGGAGACCCAGGAAATCGTCTCCCACGTGCTCGGTGTGCCGAGCCACGAGGTGACGGTGCAGTGCCTGCGGATGGGCGGCGGCTTCGGCGGCAAGGAGATGCAGCCGCACGGCTTCGCGGCCGTCGCCGCGCTCGGCGCCAAGCTGACCGGCCGGCCGGTCCGGTTCCGGCTCAACCGGACCCAGGACCTGACCATGTCCGGCAAGCGGCACGGTTTCCACTCCACGTGGAAGATCGGCTTCGACGCCGAGGGCCGCATCCAGGCCCTCGACGCCACCCTGACCGCGGACGGCGGTTGGAGCCTGGACCTGTCCGAGCCGGTCCTGGCCCGCGCGCTGTGCCACATCGACAACACGTACTGGATTCCCAACGCGCGCGTCGCCGGTCGCATCGCCAAGACCCACACGGTCTCCAACACCGCCTTCCGCGGCTTCGGCGGGCCGCAGGGCATGCTGGTGATCGAGGACATCCTGGGCCGCGTCGCGCCGCAGCTCGGCCTGGACCCCATGGAGCTGCGGGAGCGCAACTTCTACCGGCCGGGCCAGGGCCAGACGACGCCGTACGGACAGCCGGTCACGCAGCCCGAACGGATCTCCACCGTCTGGCAGCAGGTCCAGGACGACGCCGGCATCGCCGACCGCAAGCGTGAGATCGCGGCTTTCAACGCCGCGCACCCGCACACCAAGCGGGCCCTCGCGATCACCGGCATCAAGTTCGGCATCTCGTTCAACCTCACCGCCTTCAATCAGGGCGGCGCGCTGGTGCTGATCTACAAGGACGGCTCGGTCCTGATCAACCACGGCGGCACCGAGATGGGCCAGGGCCTGCACACCAAGATGCTGCAGGTGGCCGCGACCACGCTGGGCATTCCGCTGCACAAGGTGCGCCTCGCCCCGACGCGTACGGACAAGGTGCCCAACACCTCGGCCACCGCGGCCAGTTCCGGCGCCGACCTCAACGGTGGCGCGATCAAGAACGCCTGTGAGCAGCTGCGCGAGCGGCTGCTGCAGGTGGCCGGCACCCAGCTCGGCGCGAACGCCTCGGACGTCCGCATCGTCGAGGGCGTCGCACGCGCCCTGGGCAGCGACGCGGAGCTGGCCTGGGACGACCTGGTGCGCACCGCGTACTTCCAGCGCGTTCAGCTGTCGGCTGCCGGGTACTACCGGACCGAGGGCCTGCACTGGGACGCGAAAACGTTCCGGGGCTCGCCGTTCAAGTACTTCGCCCATGGCGCCGCCGCGACCGAGGTGGAGGTGGACGGCTTTACGGGCGCGTACCGCATCCGTCGCGTCGACATCGTCCACGACGTCGGCGACAGCCTCTCCCCGATGATCGACATCGGTCAGGTCGAGGGCGGCTTCGTGCAGGGCGCGGGCTGGCTGACGCTGGAGGACCTGCGCTGGGACACCAGTGACGGCCCGAACCGCGGCCGGCTGCAGACCCAGGCCGCCAGCACCTACAAGCTGCCGAGCTTCTCGGAGATGCCCGAGGAGTTCAACGTCACGCTGCTGGAGAACGCCACCGAGGAGGGCGCGGTCTTCGGGTCCAAGGCGGTGGGTGAGCCTCCGCTGATGCTGGCGTTCTCGGTGCGCGAAGCGTTGCGGCAGGCCGCCGCGGCGTTCGGGCCCACGGGAGTCAGCGTGGACCTCGCCTCCCCCGCGACCCCGGAGGCGGTGTACTGGGCCATCGAAGCGGCTCGCGGCGGAGACACGGGGAGCAGCGGCACCGAAGCCCCCGTCACTGCGAGCGCCTTGAGCAATGCCTGACATGACCTGGGTGGCCGCGGTCGCGCGGTTGCGGGCCCGCCGGGAGACCGGCGTGCTCGTGACCGTCGCGACCGTGCGCGGTCACGCGCCCCGCAAGGCCGGTGCGAAGCTCGTCGTGGGCCGGACCGAGACGTGGGGTTCGATCGGCGGCGGCAACATCGAGGCCGTCGCGGTCGACCGGGCCCGCGAGCTGATCGGTTCGGCCGGTCCGGAGCCGGAGCTGATGGACTTCGCCCTCAACGACAAGGTCACCGGCAAGCACGGCGTGCAGTGCTGCGGCGGAGCCGTCAGCGTGCTGCTCGAACCGCTGCCGGTGGTCCCGGCGGTGGCGATCTTCGGCGTCGGGCACGTCGGCTACGAACTGGCCCGCATCCTGGCCCGCCACGACGTCGATCTGCACCTGGTCGACAGCCGCCCCGACATGCTCACGGACGAGCGGCTCGCCGTGCTGCGTACGGACGCGGTGGCACAGGTCCACGTGCACCACACACCGCTGCTCCCGGAAGAGGTGCTCGCGGAGCTGGCGCCCGGCACCCACATCCTGATCATGACGCATGACCACGCCGAGGACGCCGCACTGTGCGACGCGGCCCTGCGCACCACCGGTCTCGGCTCGATCGGGCTGATCGGCTCGGCCGCCAAATGGGCCCGCTTCCGCAAGCGCCTGTCCACCGAGGGCGGCCACGACGACGCCACCATCGACCGGATCAAGACCCCGATCGGCCTCCCCGAGATCAGCGGCAAGGAACCGGCCACGATCGCGGTGAGCGTCGCGGCGGACCTGCTCCGGACCTTCGCCCAGGACCGGCCCCTGACCGGCTCCTGACCGGCCCGGGACCGGCCCCTGACCGGCCCGGGACCGGCTCATGTAGGAATCTACGAAGATCGCGTTTCGGTCGGCCCATGCTTTCATGCCTTCCATCCCTGGCTGGTTCCAGCCCCTGCCTGTGTACTTGGCGTCAAGTCGCGAAGCCCCAGGGCGCCTTGCGATGAGCAGGAGGGGGGCGCGCCGTGCTGTCCCACCTGCGCCTTTTCCCCGCACGCAGGGCGGCACCCCACACCCACCCTCTCTCTTCGCGAAGGAGCACCACCATGACCGCTCAGGCCCAGGAAACCAACGCCCAGGACGTCGAGCAGGCCTGGATGCAGCAGGCAATCCTGCTGGCAACCACCAGCGTGGCCAACGGCGGCGGCCCGTTCGGCGCCCTGGTCGCCAAGAACGGCGAGGTCGTCGCCACCGGCAACAACCAGGTCACCTCGACCCTGGACCCCGTGGCGCACGCCGAGGTCACCGCGCTGCGCAACGCCTGCAAGGAGCTGAACACCTTCTCCCTCGAAGGCTGCACCCTGGTCACCTCGTGCGAGCCGTGCCCGATGTGTCTGTCCTCCTCGCTGTGGGCGCGCGTCGACCGGATCATCTACTCCGCCGACCGGCACGACGCCGCGGTGGCCGGCTTCGACGACCGCAAGTTCTACGACCTGTTCGAGAAGAAGCCCTCGTCGATGTGGCCCATGGCGGTCCAGCACCTGGACCTGCCCAACCGCACGGAGCCGTTCGACGCGTGGCTGGCCAAGACCGACCGCATCGCGTACTGACGCGGAATCCACGGGGGGCAGCCCGCCGGCGGCGCGAAACCACTTCGCACCGCCGGCGGGCTGATCTCGGCTCGGCCCCATGGCCTGGCGCGTCGTCACCCCCAACTCCGCGGTAAAGCAACCCACTCCGCTCCCTTCCCCATGGGCCTCATTACCCCGAAGAATGGGTGCGCGTTCCACTAGCCTCTTTCCGGCACACCGGTCACCGGTCACAGACCAACCGGCCAACCAGTCACCCGGCCAGCCGGCGAACCGGTCATCACCCGTTCCCGGGCGGGAGAGCGCTCCATGGGGGAGGAGTTCGTGCGTGACGATTTGGGGTTCGAGAAGCTGCTCAGCGAGGAGGGCTTCTTTGCGCGGCTGTTCGGGCGGTCGCCGTCGGGCAGCGGGCGGGAGCCACTGTACGGTCCCGACCTGCCGGTAGTACTCCTCACCGGCGGCCCCGGCATGGGCAAGGGGCGGCTGTTGCGCGCGGTGCGGGACCGGTTCGCCACCAAGGTGCCGGTGATCTATCTGGACAGCGGCTCGCCGGTGTACGCGGACCGGGCGGAGCCGGAGCCGGGCGCCCGCTCGGATGCGACCGAGGCGCTGGCCGAGGTCGCCCGGCGGCTGAGCACCTGGCAGGGTACGGGCGGCTCGTTCGCGTTCCCCCGGCTCTTCGCGGGCCTCGCGGTGATCGCGACGGGTGCCGCCGAGGGCACCCCTGAGGCGGTCGCGACGGAGGTCGAACGGTACGAGGAGCTGCCCCAGAAGGGGCGTCTCCGCGGCCTGGGTGGCGGCGACTTCTGGAAGGGCGTGATCCGCGGGACCGTCCGGAATCTGCTGACGACCCTGTCCGGGGAAGAGCTCGATCCGTACTCCGCCGCCGTGAGCAACGCGCTGCTGGACGCCCTCTTCGAGCGCCTGGCGCCCCGCGGCAGGGTGGAACTGGAACGCATCTACGGCGCGTATCCGGGCGCGGCGGGTCAGCCCAAGCACGGGCTGAGCAATCTCGCCGCCGACTTCAAGGCCGGCGGCGAGGCACGCGAGCTGGCCGAAGGCTTCCTCTTCCGGGCGCTGCGCGAGGATCTCGAGGCGGCGTACGCCTCGGCGTTCGGCTGGCTGAGCAGGGTCGGCCGCCCCGGGCTGCTGTTGGACCACGCCGTATCGCCGCTGGGAGAGCGGCTGTTGTGCGCCGTGCTCACCGACCGCCGGGGCGGGCAGCGCGACCGCGTGGTGATCGTGGGCACGGCGCTCCGGGCGGACGGCGGCGCCTTCCTGCACGGCGGCCTGCCGCCGGAGGAGGTGGTGCCGCCGGCGGAGTTCCGGCTCGCCAACGGCGGTCCGCCCGCGTGGTCCCGGCGCACGGACGGCGGGCCGGACCGGGCGCCGCTGGCCGACGGAGTACTGCTGTTGCGGATGCCGTTCCTCACCGGGGACCAGCTGCGCCAGGAGACCGAGCGCCGGCAGACGCGCGCGGAGCCGGAGGGCGGCGCGAACCGCCGCCGCATCGACGCCGCCGTGGCACGGCTGAGCGGCGGACGGCCGCACACGGTGATCCGGCTCGCCGCCGCTGCCGCGGCCTTCCGGATGCCCGTGGACGCCAACGACCGGGACCTCCTGGCCGCCCCGCTGCTGCTCCCCGGCGACGGCACCACCGAGCGGCCGGTGACGGAAGTACTGCTCCAGGAGCTGATCCTGGACCAGCTGCCGGTGGGGCTGCCGAGCGAGCACCGCGACCAGTGGCTGGACCTGCTCACGCATCTGTCGGTGGCACATGACGAGGAGTGCGCGGATGTCCTGCTCCGGCACCATCAGTCGGGCCGCGTACACCACTTGACGGTGCATCATGTGTCGCAGCTGCTCACCGACACCGGGTGGCCCAGCTGCGAACGGCACTTCATCGGGGACTTCGGGCTGCGCCAGCTGCTCGTACACCGGCTGTACGGGCTGCGCCCCGGCGCCGCCGCCTGGTACGCCGATCATCACCTGCTGCGGGACCACTACGCGCTCCGCGCGGCGGTGGGTGAGGAGGCGCCGGGCGGCGGGGCGTTCCGCTCGGTCACGGCGCACCGGATGAACCACCACCTGGTCTCCGGCGGTGCGGACGACGTGGCCCGCCATCTGGCGGCCACGCTGCCCGGGCGCCCCCAGGAGTGGTGCGCGGAGCTGCTGGAGATCGCGCAGGCGCCGTATCCGGGCGGTGCGGATGCCCGGCGGGAGCGCGCGCAGGGCCTGGTGGCGGTGGACGGTCCGGCGCTGCGCCGCACCGTCGACCAGCTGCTGCACGCGGTGTGGCTGTGCGAGGAACGGACCAGACCGACCGGAAAGGAGACGGCCCGCACACTCGCCAAGCTGCTGGAGCTGCTCTCGATCATGGAGTTCGACGGCGCGGGACAGCTCAGCAAGACGGCGACCCACTGGAGCGGCCTGGCGGCGAACGAGCAGCCGTTGCTGCGCTGCACCTGCACAGAGCAGCTGGGGCGAAGGAGATAACGGGGATGCCCATATGGAAGAAGTTCCTCTACGCGCTGCTGGCCGTGGGGGCGTTGGCCGGCTGCGGGTGGCTCGCTGTGGTCATCACCCACAAGCTGGACACCTGTGCCGACGGCATCGAGCGGGTCGGTGACGAGTGCATCGGCGTCAACGGCGAGGGTTACGACTTCGGCACGGCGGAGATCGCCGACGTGTCCCGCGCCATCGCCCGCCAGAACAAGAAGATCGACGGCCAGCCGCACGTCACGGTGGCGGTGATGCTGCCGCTCCAGTCGGACAGGGCGGCGCTGCGCCGGCAGATGCGCAGCGACCTCCAGGGCGCGTATCTGGGGCAGCGGCAGGCCAACGAGGGCGAGGGAGAGCCGCCGAAGATCCGGCTGATGCTGGCCAACCCCGGGCGGGACTACAAGCAGCAGGAGCAGGTGGTGGACACCCTGCTGCAAATGGCCGACTCGCCCGAGGACCGGCTGCGCGCCGTCACGGGCTTCAACCTCAGCCTCGGTGACACGGAGAAAGCCGTCAAGCGGCTGACGGAGCGCAAGATCCCGGTACTCGCCTCGCGGATCAGCGGGGACCGGATCGCGAACGAGGACCGGACGGACGGGACGGCGAAGCTGCGCTTCCCGGGCCTCGCCCGGATCCTCCCCACCAACCACGACGCGGCCCAGGCGCTGGCCAACTTCAACGGCGAACGGGGTCGGCAGAACCGCAGGACCGTGCTGGTCTACGACCAGCGCAGCGACGGATACAACGAGTCGCTGGCGAAGGCGTTCAGCGGGATCAAGGAGAAGGGCCCGGCCGGCCCCGCCGCGATGCCCTTCGAGTCCCCGGCCATCGACGAGGCGGGCTCGACCGGTAACCAATTCGCCCAGACGGCCAACAACATCTGCGACTCCGGCGCCGACACGGTGTACTTCGCGGGCCGCACGCTGCATCTGCGCATCTTCGCGCTCAAGCTCGCCCAGGTGGACTGCAAGAACCGGCACTACACCATCGTCAGCGGCTCCGACGCGGCCTCGCTGCGGCAGGACATGACGGAGAAGAACTGGGAACAACTGCGCGGCACGGACGGCAGGCCGAAGGTGACGGTGCAGTACGCAGCCCCCGCGCATCCGGACGCCTGGCGTACCGAACTGGCCGACTGGAACCGGAAGTGGGACGCGGGCCACGACCGCAAGCCCACCGCGGCGGAGCTCCCCCAGTACCTCACCGAGCCCATGGCGGCCCTGACCACCCTGAAGAAGCGGATCGAGAGCACGCGCAGCGAGGGCGTACGGCTCGGCTCCGACCCGAACCTGCAGGACTCCCGGACGATGCTGGTGTACGACGGCCTCATGACCATCGGCAAGGCGCTGCACCAGGCGCAGAAGGGCGGCGCCGAGGCCGTGCCCAGCCGTGAGGACGTCGGCAGGCAGTGGTCCCTGCTCCAGTCCCGCCACCGGGTCCAGGGCACGAGCGGCCTGATCTGCCTGACCAGCGGGGGCAACGCGTACGACAAGCCGGCCGCGGTCGTCGAGCTGGACCCGGGCCGAAGCGGCCTCGGCAAGCTGAAGTTCGTCGGCCTGGGCTGGCCCACCGGCCACGAACAACCGAAGAACTGCGTGATCCCGAGCAGCACTCCCTAGTTCCCGCGCCTTCACGGCCCCGGAGTCCTGGCTCGGACACCAGGTGCTGTCGTGTCCCACCGGCCGGCGATGTGGCGTCGTCACTCCATCGCGGTGCGGCGGGCGTAGGCGCGGGCGGCGCGGGCGCGGTCGCCGCAGCGGGTCGAGCACCACTGGCGGCGCCCGTGCTTGAGCAGGAAGCGGTTGCAGGGCGGGGAGGCGCAGGCGGTCAGGCGGGCGGCGTCGGGGGACGTGAGCAGGTCGGCGGCGTCGGCGGCGATGACCGCCAGGGCGTGCTCGACGATCGCGGTGGTGGGGTGGGGCGCGGCGCGGTAGGGGCCGGTCTTCTCGTCCCACAGCAGGAGGGATGCGGTGGGTACGCGGGTCATCGCGTCGTTGATCGCCGTGACGGCGGCGGGCAGGGCGGGCTGCCCGGCGACACGGGAGGCCAGGAGCGACCTGACCTGTTCGCGCAGTGAGCGCAGCTGCGTCGCGCAGACCTCCGCCAGGCCGGCGCCGGCCGGGGCGAGGTCGCGTTGCTCCAGCCACTGCTCGGCCTGCGCCGGAGTGCCCAGGAGGTCGGCGGTGTGCCCGCCGGGCAGTGCGACGGCGCTGTTGACCAGGGCCAGGGCGGGGTGCTCCGCCTCGCCCGGCGCCGACGGCAAGGCTGCTTCTTCCCTCATGAACTCTTCCACGCTTCTCATGGTACGGGTTGCACTCATCCGTGAGTCACGCCTACAGTCCACTCACGGTTAACACGCAACCTATCCGTGAGGAACTTCTTTCGTGTCTTCCCCGATCCTGCAGACCGCCGCCTTCCCCGTCCGCGTCTTCGGCGGCCCGACTGCCCTCTTCGAGTACGGCGGCCTGCGCTTTCTCACCGACCCGACCTTCGACGGCCCCGGCGACCACCCGGCACCGGCCGTCATGCTGACCAAGACCGCGGCGGCTGACGGCAGCCCGGCCGATCTCGGCCGCGTCGACGTGGTGCTGCTCTCGCACGACGAGCACGCCGACAACCTCGACACCTCCGGCCGCGCCCTGCTCGCCGACGTCCCGCTGACACTCACCACCCCGGGCGGCGGGGAGCGTCTCGGAGAGGCGGCCGCCGGCCTCGCCGACTGGCAGTCGATCGAGCTCGAGCGCCGGGACGGCGGGCCCGGCACGGTCACGGTGACCGGCGTGCCCGCCATCCACGGCCCCGGCAAGCGCGAGGAGGTCGAGCCGATCTGCGGCGAGGTCGTCGGGTTCGTCCTGACCGGCGAGGGCCTGCCCACCGTCTACGTCAGCGGCGACAACGCCTCTCTCGACGCGGTCAAGGAGATCGCCGGGCGCTTCGCCCCGGTGGACACGGCCCTGCTCTTCGCCGGAGCGCCCCGCTTCTCCGAGGTCTTCGACGGCGGGCTGATCGTCCTGGACAGCGCCCAGGCCGCAGAGGCCGCGAAGATCCTCGACGCCGGCCGCGTGGTCCCCGTCCACTACGACAGCTGGGCCCACTTCACCGAGGGCCGCGACGAGCTCATCGCCGCCTTTGCCGCCGCCGGCCTCGCCGACCGCGTCGACTTCGGCGTCCGCGGCTGACCCCACGCACGTCGGGCCCGTGCGCCGGCCAGTCTCTCCAGTGCCTCCAGGCCGGCAGTCACCCCTCCCGACGCCGAGCCATCAGCGCCGTGTACAGCACCAGCGACGCGCAGAGTCCCACCGCCCAGCCGTAGTCCGCGAGAGGGCGGAGGAAGGGGAGCAGGCCGTCGGCGGGGAAGGGGCCCTTTCCCGGAGCGGAGTACGAGCCGCCGACTGCCAGCAGTCCGCCGACGGCGAAGGCGAGGACGGCGCGCCAGTTCCAGCCGCCTCGGTACCAGTAACGGCCGCCCGGACGGTACAGGTCGGCGAGGTCGAGAACGGTCCGGCGGATGATCCAGTAATCCGCGATGAGGACGCCGGCGACGGTGCCGAGGAGGCCGCCGACCACTCCGAGCCAGGTGAAGATGTACAGCTCGGGCGTGGCGGTGAGCTTCCACGGGAGGACCAGGACGCCGATCACGCCGGTGATCAGCGCGCCGCTGCGGAAGGTGAGGAAGCGCGGGGCGAGGTTGGCCAGGTCGTACGCCGGGGAGACCACGTTGGCCGCGATGTTGACGCTGATCGTCGCGATGAGGACCGTGACGAGGGCGAAGAGCAGGCCGAAGACGTTGTCGGCCTTGCCGGCGAGGGCGACCGGGTCCCAGATCGGCGCGCCGTACACGGCCTGCGAGCCGGAGGTCACCAGCACGGAGAGCAGCGCGAAGGCCGTCATGGTGGTGGGCAGTCCGAGCGTCTGCCCCCAGACCTGGGCCCGCTGTCCGGCCCCGAAGCGCGTGAAATCGGGGATGTTGAGGGACAGCGTCGCCCAGAAGCCGATCATCCCCATCAGGGACGGGAAGAAGACCCGCCAGAAGTCCGGGCCCCAGCCCAGCGTGCCCGGCTGGTCCAGGAGGGGGCCGAGGCCGCCTGCCTTTGCGGCGATCCAGGCGAGGAGGGCCACCGCGCCGATGAGGACGAAGGGAGCCGCCCAGTTCTCGAAGCGGCGCAGGGTCTCCATGCCGCGCGCGATGATGGCGAGTTCGAGCGCCCAGAAGACGGCGAAGCAGAGCCAGAGGGTCCAGGGGTACCCGGCGACGGGCGTCGCCGCGGCCCAGCCGCCGCCGAAGATCTTGCCGAGCAGGATGTAGATGCCCTGGCCGCCGATCCAGGTCTGGATGCCGAACCAGCAGCAGGCGACGGCGGCCCGTACGAGGGCGGGGAGGTTCGCACCGCGCAGCCCGAAGGACGCGCGGGCGAGGACCGGGAAGGGGATGCCGTACTTGGGTCCCGCATGACCGGTGAGCAGCATCGGCAGCAGGACGATGACGTTGGCGAGGGCGATGGTGAACACGGCCTGTCTCCAGTCCATGCCCAGCGCGACCAGGCCGGAGGCCAGCGTCCAGGAGGGGATGTTGTGGGCCATGCCGACCCAGAGGGCGGCGAAGTTGTACGTGGTCCAGTGCCGGTCGGCGGCCGGTACGGGGCGCAGATCGGCGTTGGCGAAGCGGCCGTCGGCGGGTATCGCGTCCGGCGGCAGCTCGATGCGGCCGTCCGGGTCCGGGTGGCCGTCGTCCCGGCTGTCCGCCGACGCCGTGGGCGTGTTCACTCCGCCGCCAGCACCGGGATGACGTGCTCGCCGTACGCGTCGATCGTGGCTTCCTTCGCGTCGTGCATCGCGTAGAGGGCGAATTGGTCGACGCCCAACGCGCGCAGGGCACGGAGCTTGTCGAGGTGCGCCTCGGGTGGGCCGAGGAGGCAGAAGCGGTCGACGATCTCGTCGGGGACGAAGGCGGTGTCGGGGTTGTCGGCGCGGCCGTGGTGCGCGTAGTCGTAGCCCTCGCGGGTCTTGATGTACGCGGTCAGCTCCTCGGGGACCATGCCGGAGTGCTCGCCGTACCGGCTCACCAGGTCCGCGACGTGGTTGCCGACCATGCCGCCGAACCACCGGCACTGCTCGCGGGCGTGTGCCAGGTCGCCGCCGACGTACGCGGGCGCCGCCACGCAGATCGTCAGCGCGTCCGGGTCGCGCCCGGCCTCGGTGGCCGCGTTCCGTACCGCCTTGATCATCCACTCGGCCAGGAAGGGGTCGGCGAGCTGGAGGATGAAGCCGTCGGCGAGCCGGCCGGCCATGGCCAGCGCCTTGGGACCGTACGCGGCCATCCAGACGGGCAGCTTCCCGTCGCGGACCCACGGCAGCCGCAGCGGCTTGCCGTCCACGACGGCCTCGCGGCCCTCGGCGAGGTCGCGGATGACGGGGATGGCCTCGCCGAGGCGGGCGAGGGTGTTCGGGCGGCGCCCTGCGACCCGCATCGCCGAGTCGCCGCGGCCGATGCCGCAGACCGTGCGGTTGCCGTACATCTCGTTCAGGGTGGCGAAGGTGGAGGCGGTGACCTCCCAGGTGCGGGTGCCGGGGTTGGTGACCATGGTGCCCACGGTCAGCCGCTCGGTGTGTTCGAGGATGCGGCCGTGGATGACGAAGGGCTCCTGCCAGAGCACGGCGGAGTCGAAGGTCCAGCCGTAGCGGAAGCCCTGCCGTTCGGCGCGGCGCATGAGCCCGACCACGGCCGAGCCGGGCGGGTCGGTCTGCAGGACGACTCCAAAGTCCATCGCTTCAACTCCCTGGTGTAGAGCCGGTGATGACTGACGTCCCGGGTGCGGGCCTTGCGGCCCGGCTCAGGAGAGGTACTGGGAGGTCGCCCGCGGCACGTACTGTCCGTGGCCCGCGCGGCCGGTGAACTCCCGGCGGTCGATGACCAGTTCGCCGCGGGAGAGGACAGTCTCCACCTGACCGGTCACCCGTCGCCCCTCGTACGCGGAGTAGTCCACGTTCATGTGGTGGGTTTCGGCCGACATGACCTGCTCGGCGTGCGGGTCGTAGATGACGATGTCGGCGTCGGCGCCGGGCGTGATCGTGCCCTTCTTCGGATACAGCCCGAACATCCGGGCGGGCGCGGCGCAGGCGATCTCGATCCAGCGGCGGCGGGTGAGGTGGCCGTCCAGTACGGCCTGGTGGAGCAGGTCCATGCGGTTCTCGACGCCGGGCATGCCGTTCGGGATTTTCGAGAAGTCGCCGCGGCCGAGCTCTTTCTGGCCGCGGAAACAGAAGGGGCAGTGGTCGGTGGAGACGACCTGGAGGTCATTGGTGCGCAGGCCGCGCCAGAGCGCCGCCTGGTGTTCGCGCGGCCGCAGCGGAGTACTGCAGACGTATTTCGCGCCCTCGAAATCGGGCTCGGCGAGATTGTCGGTGGAGAGGAAGAGGTACTGCGGGCAGGTCTCGCCGAATACGGGGAGTCCTTTGTCGCGGGCCTGCGTCAGTTCCGCGACGGCTTCCTCGGCGGATACGTGGACGACGTAGAGCGGCGCGCCGGCGACCCTGGCGAGCTGGATCGTACGGTGTGTGGCCTCGGCCTCCAGCAGCGCGCGCCGCACCTCGCCGTGGTAACGCGGATCGGTCCTGCCCTCGGCCAGCGCCTGTTCGACGAGGACGTCGATGGCGATGCCGTTCTCCGCGTGCATCATCACCAGTCCGCCGTTCCCGGCGGCCCGCTGCATGGCGCGCAGGATCTGTCCGTCGTCGCTGTAGAACACCCCCGGATAGGCCGTGAACAATTTGAAGGAGGTCACCCCCTCCGCCACCAGCAGGTCCATTTCCTTGAGGGTGTGCTCGTTCACGTCGGAGAGAATCATGTGGAACGCGTAGTCGACGGCGCATTGCGCGTCGGATTTCGCGTGCCACTGGTCGAGGCCGTCGCGCAGCGATTTCCCGCGGGACTGCACGGCGAAGTCGATGATGGTGGTCGTGCCGCCCCAGGCCGCCGCCCGGGTGCCGGTCTCGAAGGTGTCGCAGGAGGCGGTCCCGCCGAACGGGAAGTCCATGTGCGTGTGCGCGTCCACGCCGCCCGGGATGACGTACTTGCCGGTGGCGTCGATGACCCGGTCGGCCGATTCCGACCAGCCGAGCGCGTATTCCGGGCCGTTCGCGGCCAGCGCGACCACCCGGCCGCCCTCGACCAGCACATCGGCGTGGATCTCGTCGGCGGCGGTGATGACCAGCCCGCCACGGATGACCGTACGACTCACAGTCCTGTCCCCTTCCACCGCCGGCACTCCGGCACTGACCGGAGCGGCAGAAGCAGCCCACGCGCATCGTCGCCCGGGCACCGACCCACCCCTGCCGTCCCTGACACCGCGTCGCGGCCGGTCTACACCCGTAGAACCCGGCCGGATCCACAGACGGTAGAAGCATGACACCCGACCGGGCAATACCGCCGTCGTTGACCCACCGGAACGAGCGGGTTACTCCACCCGGGGATTGCCCGCTCGGGCTTCGACAATCCGTGACGGTCGGCGAGCGATGCGTACGTACGGTCACCGCGGCGGCCGCCGATCCGCCTTCGGTGTGCATACCGGCCCATCTGCGGCAAAGATGGAGGAACACCGTGAGGCGCGAGGAGGCGGCATGGACAAGCAATCGCGGCCCGAGCCCGAGGATCTCACCACTCCGGACCGCAGCCTGCACAGCGGTCCGTCGGCCGACGCCACCCCCGAGGACCTGGTGATGGCCACCGGGCGTGACCTGACGCCCAAGAATCTGGAATGGGCACGCCGCAAACTGGCCACCGAAGGGCAGGCGGCAATGGAGAAGATCCTGCCCTGAGAGCCGTGATGGCCCGCCGGCTGCGCGCCGGCGGGCCGTCCGCGCGTCAGCCGACAGGCCCGGACCGCGGGACCGAACCTCAGCCGACGGGCTCGGGCCGCGGGACCCGGAACGCCGAGGTGCCGATGCCGGTGGGGACCGGCGGGCGCCGGCCGCCGGCCGCGCCGGAGCCGCCGCCGGGCCGCTCCGCCGCGTGGTGCCGGACGAGGTCCGACTCCTTGTAGCGCCGGCAGTCGTAGTGCCACTTGAGGATGCCGGACATCCAGTCGCGCAGCTCCGCGATGTAGGTGTCGAGACCCTTCCTGGCGTCCTCCCCCAGGCCGAAGTCGTCGTAGAGGACCGGCAGTTCGTTCGCCACGATGTGCTCGAACTGGTCCAGTCTGCTGTTCATGAGGTCATCGACGATGCGCAGCCCCGTCGGGTAGTCGACGTCGAAGAAGTTCTGCACGACCAGGATCGCGTTGTGCACCTCGCCCTCGTACTCGATCTCCTTCTGGTACGAGAAGACGTCGTTGAGCAGGCAGGCGTAGTCGATGACGGCGTTCTCCAGGGCGCGCCACGGCCCGCTCTCGTAGATCTCGCCGGGGACGGAATTGCCGTGGCTGATCCGGGACAGGCTCATCGTCATGTCGGAGCCGAAGGTGTGGCGCCGCATCTCGATGTAGTCGACGGGGTCGGGGATGCGGTTCTGCACCATGTTGTCCAGCTCCCAGAGCCAGCTCCTGGTCATCACGCGCACCGCGTCGTGGAAGCGGCGGCGGTTCTCCGCGCTCATCGGGCCCGCCGTGCGCTGCCACAGGTCGGCCAGGCCGCGCTCCAGCGCGTGGGTGGCCGGCGGGGGCGGGGTGCAGTCCAGCGGCATGCAGGCGGCCAGCCGCTCGTCCATCGCCTTGGCCCCGGCCAGGTCGCCGCGGCGCCCGAACACCACGGGGTAGTAGTCGTCGCCGTACGTCCCCCAGGCGAGCCACGCGGAGCTGAGGTCGAGCTCCTCCAGGGTGGCGTCGGGGTCCAGGCCGGCCGAGCAGAGCGGCAGGTCGTAGTCGAGAAGCTTCTCCTCGGTCCACACCTGCGAGCCGGGGATGCCGGGCTGCTCCTCCAGGATGCCCATCCGGTGGGCCCACTCGACGAGGTGCTTCCGGGAGGTGTCCAGGTGCCGGCAGAGCCGGCCGGGCAGCGGCTGCTTGAAGTCCGGCAGCCGGGAGGGGCCGACCTTCTGGAACGGTACGTGTGTGAAGGTGCGGGCGCGGGCGGCCTCGGCGCGCGCCGTGGTCGGCGCCGCCGGCGTGACGTCCAGCGCGGCCAGGCCCAGGGCGCCCAGCGGCAGCGAGAAGAAGCGGCGCGGGGCCGCGGGGGCCGTGCCCTCCCCCGCGCCGTTCATGTACCGGCTGGAGACCATGTGCCATTCCTGGCCGCCGGACTGCCAGTCCTGCAGACCCTTGACGTACGCGAGGACTCTGGCCTGCTCGTCCGGCGCGAGCGCGTACTCCGCGAAGAGCGGCTCCAGTTCGGTGAGCGTGGTGTGCTCGAACTGCTGGAGGCGTGAGGTCAGCAGGTCGTTGACCGCCTCGGCGGCCTCCTGGGTCGAGCAGTCCAGGAACCGCTCGAGGACCAGGATGCCGTTGCTCAGCTCACCCTCGTCCTCGACCTCGCGCTGGTAGGAGAAGATGTCGTTGCGCAGGTGCACGGCGTCGGAGAAGGCGTCGCGCAGCACCCGCAGCGGCCGGGAGGCGGCGACGCGGTCCGGGACCTCGGCCCTGGCCGCGTACTCGATGAGTCCGGCGGACCAGGGCGCGCCGCCGACCTTGCGGCGCATCTCGATGTACTCCACCGGGTTCGCCACCCGGTGGGCGTTGATGTTCGACAGCTCCCAGAGGGATTCGTTGAGCAGGTTGACCGTGCTCTCCGAGAAGCGCTCGCGCCACTTCGGGGACATCGCGGGGACCGTGCGGGCCCACAGGTCGGCGAGGCCGGCCTCCACCGGGTTGGTCGGCTCGGGCATCCCCTCCGCGAGGTCCATCGGCATGAAGGCGGGCAGCCGGTCGAGATACGCCTTGCCGCCCTCGCGGTCACCGGAGCGCTTGAAGGTCTCCAGGAAGTGGTCGTCGAAGAAGAAGACCCAGACATACCAGTCGGTGACCAGGGCGAGGTCGTCGGCGGTGCAGTCGGGGTGGGTGTAGGCGCACAGCAGTGCGTAGTCGTGCGCGTCGAGGTCCCGTTGCTCCCAGATGCCGGACCCCTCGAGCATGTTCATCTCGCGCGCCCATTGCCTGCTGTGCGTGCGGGCCGCTTCGAGGTGTGGGTTCAGGCGTGCCGGATACGGCGTGTAGAAATCCGGCAGGTGGAAGGGTTGTGTCACGGGTCCCCGGCCTTTCTCGACGGTGCCGGGGGGCGGGCATGGCGGGCACCCTTGCGGATGCCCGCGCCCCCCGGCGTGCCTCGGGGGACTACCCAACCGGTGGACCGAAAAGCGGGATACCGGAGTAGTCACCCGGACGAGTGATCGAGAAGTGGCCGTACCGGGGTGTGCCGGCTCAGCGCACGGTGTCAGCGCACGTTGATCGCGGCCCAGGCGGCGTTCACGGCCTGGTACTCGGCGCTGGAGCCACCGTAGAGGTCACTCGCGGCCGAGAGCGTGGCGGTGCGGGCCGCCGCGTAGTTGGTCGTGGACGTCATGTACGTGGTGAGCGCCCGGTACCAGATCTTCTCGACCTTGGCGCGGCCGATCCCGCTGACCGCCTTGCCGTCGTAGGTCGGGCTGTTGTAGCTCACGCCGTTGATGGTCTTGGCGCCGCTGCCCTCGGAGAGCAGGTAGTACCAGTGGTTGGCCGGGCCCGAGGAGTAGTGGACGTCGATCCGGCCCAGGTCCTTGGACCAGGAGTCGCGCGAGGCGCCGTCCTTGCTGGGCTTGTCCATGTAGCGCAGCGGGCTGCCGTCACCGTTGATGTCGATCTTCTCGCCGATGAGGTAGTCGCCCGGGTCGCTGGCGTTCTGCGCGTACCACTCGACGGAGGTGCCGAACATGTCCGAGGTGGCCTCGTTGAGGCCGCCGGACTCGCCGCTGTAGCGCAGCCCCGCGGTGTTGGAGGTGACGCCGTGGCTCATTTCGTGCGCCGCCACGTCCAGCGACGTCAGCGGGTTGGCGTTGCCCGTGCCGTCCCCGTAGGTCATGCAGAAGCAGCTGTCGGACCAGAAGGCGTTGACGTACGCGTTGCCGTAGTGGACGCGCGAGTACGAGGCGACGCCGTCGTTCTTGATGCCGGAGCGGCCCAGCACGTTCTTGTAGAAGTCCCAGGTGGTGGCGGCGCCGTAGTGGGCGTCGACGGCGGCGGACTGGCGGCCGCCGCCCCAGACGTCGTCGGCGTCGTGGAAGAGGGTGCCGGTGCCGGAGGTGCCCTGGTTCAGGTCGTAGGTCCGGTGGCCGCCGCGGGCGCCGTCCTTGAGGTCGTAGCCGGAGCCGGTGGACGTGGTACCGAGGGAGACCGTGCCGTTGTAGTCACCGGTGCCGGTGCCGGTCTCGATGCGCTCGTCGGCGAAGAGCTGCTTGCCGGTGGCCGCGTCGGTGACGACGTGCAGTTCGCTGGGGGTGCCGTCCTTCTGGACGCCCTTGACGACGGTCTCGTAGGCGAGCACGGGCTTGCCGTCGGCGGCCCAGATCACCTTGCGCGGCGCCTGCTTCGCATCGGTCTTCGTGTTCTTCTCGGCCGCCGAGGTCTTCAGCGCGCTCTTCTCGGCGCTCGCCGCGGGCAGTTCGGCCGTGGTGGTCGGCACGGCTATTCGTGCCTTCACCGCCTTGGTGACCTTGCGGTCGCCGTTCTTCTTCTCGTGCACGACGAGGTCGCCGCCGAGGACCGGCAGGCCGTCGTAGGTCCGCTCGTAGCGGGTGTGCACCGTGCCGTCGGCATCCTTGATGACGTCCCGGGCGACCAGCTTCTCCTTGCCGCCGAGGCCGATGGCGCGGGCGGTGGCGGCGGCGCCGGACTGGGCGTCCTTGACGGCAGCGGCGCGCTGGCCGGCCGACAGGGCGACGGCACCGGTCTTCTCGGCGCTCTGGGCGCCGGCCGGGGCGCTCTGTACGCCGAGCACGACCGTGGCCGCCGAAGCGACCAGGGCAGCGGCACGGAGGGCGGACTTACGTCTGTGGGCAGAGCCTCTCACGCGGTCTCCTTGGTACGGGGCCGCGGGGTGGCGGCCCGTCGAGGGGGGTGGACGGCCATGGGTAGCGGCCGCCCGCTCATACGAGTCGTACGGAGTGGTGCGGGTGGTACGAGGCGGTACATGGTCCGCGCGCACACACGGAACCAGCCCCTCCTGTTGTGAACCAGCAGTTGGGACGGACAGAGCGTGCCACTTCCTGACCGTTTCCAACAGATCAGCAACGAGAATTTGACCGCCCGTTATTCGTACAGCGATCACATGCGCAAGCGGGGAGGCCGGATGGTGGCCGCGGCGGGCGGCCACCACCCCTGACCGCGTACGGTCACCAGATGTCGTTGACCCACTCCGGGTGGTCGATGAACGGGTTCCGGTTGTGCTGGTACTTGTCGAAGATGACCTCGTTGCGGTTCTTTTCGAAGTCGTCCGGCGGGTCCTGCTCGCTCCAGGTCTTGAGGACGCTGAGCCGGCCGATGGCGGGGGCCGAGCCGTTGTCGACCTTGTCGTTGGGCTCCAGGTCGGCGAAGCCGTCGTCCCCGTCGTAGCGGACGGCCATGTAGAGGATCATGCGGGCCACGTCGCCCTTGACCGCGTCGCGGGGCTCGAAGGAGTCGCCGTCGGTGTAGTTGCCGGGCGCCTCGCCGACCTCGCTGCCGCCGTTGTCGAAGTCCTTGTTGCCGCGGGTGCTGTTGACCGACACGTCGGCCGGGCGCAGGTGGTGGATGTCGGTGCCGGGCCCGGTGGCGGTGCCGAAGTCGCCGTGCGACTTGGCCCAGACGTGCTCGCGGTTCCACTGGTCGGGGTCGCCGCCGTTGTCGTCCTTGCTCTGCGAGCGGCCGGTGTAGAGCAGGATGACGTTCGCGGAGTTCTTCGGGTCCTGGTCGGTGACCTTCAGGGCGTCCCAGACCTGGCTGTAGCTGAGTTTGCTGACGCCGGAGCTGATGATCGTGTGCAGCGCGGACTTGAGCGCGGGACCGGTCTTGCCGAGCGCGTCCTTGTAGTACGTGTCGTCGTACGTGGTGGTGTCGTACGCGGTGGCGGTGATGCGGTGCGGAGGGGCGGGCTCGGGGGCCGCGGTGGCCGGTACCTGGACGGCCAGGGCGAGCAGCGCTGTACCTGTGAGTGCCGTGACGATTCTGCGCCGAGTGGCGGTACGGGATATGTCCACGAGTGGTGTCCTCTCCCCCATGCGCGTGGGCCGGCCCGCGCGGATACGTGGGGGAGCGCGGGCCGAGGCCGGCCGACGGTCTGTCGGCCGCAGGCATGCTGCCACTCCGGCATCACCACGGTGTGACCTTTGTGGTGTGAAGGAGTGTCAGGAGTGTGGAGATCTACGGGCGTAGAGCGCCACGCGTCGCTCAAGGGGCGGGCCTGCCGCCCTCTCAAGGGGAGATCTCCGCGAGTTGCGGGAACTGCTGCGATAGCAGCACGCACAGCAGCGAGACCAGTACCGCGGTCACGATCACCCCGAGGCAGCCGAACACGTCCCGCAGCGTGCTCGCGAGCGGGCCGAGGCGGACGCGGAGCGGATGATCGCGCAGCCGGTACGGGCGGCTCCCCCGGGACACACTGGACATGCCTCAGTGTCGCCGGACCCCGCCGCGCCGCCGCTCGTTTTCGGCTCGGCCACGGCGGGGCACGGAGTGCCGCGACCAGGGGGTATGGCCCGGCTTCTCACATATTGATCATGTGCCCCGCGAGCCCGTGCACGGCCTCCTTGACCGCCTCGCCGAGCGTCGGGTGTGCGTGGACGTTGCGGGCCACCTCGTGGACGGTCAGGTCCCACTGCTGAGCCAGCGTCAGTTCCGGTAGCAGTTCGGTGACTTCGGGGCCGATGAGGTGGGCGCCGAGGAGTTCGCCGTAGCGGGCGTCGCTGAGGATCTTCACGAAGCCGACGCTGTCGCCGAGGCCGTGCGCCTTGCCGTTCGCGGTGAACGGGAACTTGGCGACCTGGACGTCGAAGCCCTGCTCCCGGGCCTGCGCCTCGGTCCACCCGAAGCTGGCGATCTGCGGCTGGCAGTACGTCGCGCGCGGGATCATGACGTACTCCAGCTCCATGGTCTCCGCGTCCGCGATCGTCTCGGCGGCGACGATGCCCATGGACTCGGCGGCGTGCGCGAGCATCAGCTTCGCGGTGACGTCGCCGATGGCGAAGAGGTGCGGGACGTTCGTACGGCAGCGGCCGTCGACGTCGATGGCGCCGCGCTCGGTGAGCCGTACGCCGGTGTTCTCCAGGCCGTAGCCCTCGACGCGCGGCTGGAAGCCGATCGCCTGGAGGACCTTGTCGGCCTCCAGGGTCTGCCGCTGCCCGCCGGTGCTGACGTGCACCTTCACGCTGCCGCTACCGTCGTCGTCGATGGCCTCGACGCGGGTGGAGGTGAGGAGGTTGATGCCCAGGCGCTTGTACCGCTTGGCCAGTTCGGCGGAGACCTCGGCGTCCTCCAGCGGGACCAGCCGGTCCAGGAACTCCACGATGGTGACGTCCACGCCGTAGCTGCGCAGTACGTACGCGAACTCCACGCCGATCGCGCCGGCGCCCGCGATGATGATGCTGCGGGGCAGCTCGTCGCTGAGGATCTGCTCCTCGTAGGTCACCACCCGCTCGCTCAGGGAGGTGCCCGGCAGCAGCTTGGTGGTGGCGCCCGCGGCGATGATGCAGTGGTCGAACGTGACGGTCTCGGAGCCGCCGTCGGAGAGCGCGACCTGGAGGGTGTGCGGGTCGGCGAAGGTGCCGCGGCCCTCGTACTGCGTGATCTTGTTCTTCTTCATGAGGTAGTGCACGCCCTTGACGCGCCCGTCCGCGACCTTGCGGCTGCGGGTGTAGGCAGCGCCGTAGTCGAAGGTCACCTCGCCACTGGCCCGGATGCCGAAGGTCTTGGCCTCCTGCGTGAACAGCTGCGCCAGCTCGGCGTTGCGCAGCAGGGCCTTGGAGGGGATGCAGCCCACGTTCAGGCAGACCCCGCCCCAGTACTTCTCCTCGATGACGGCCACGCTGCGGCCGAGCTGGGCCGCGCGGATCGCGGCGACGTAGCCACCGGGGCCCGCGCCGAGGACGACAACGTCAAAGTGTGCACTCATACCGGCAGCGTAGGTCGGTACCGGTCGCGTGCGCAGGGCGTTGGCGGGACGCCGCGTAGGCCGTTGGCGGGGTGCCGCGTAGGCCGTTCGGCGCACCCGCGTCGGGAAAGGGGGAAGCCCCGGCCAGACGGGGGAAGCCGGCCGGGGCTGGTGTGAGGGGCGCGTCCGCGGATACCGCGGGGGCGCCGGAGAGCGAGGTCAGCGGCGGTGCGTCGCCGTCCCTCACTTCCTTTGAATAGTAAACCATCGTTCGCAGTACGGGCGAGCCGGGGGCCCGGTGGGTGGCACCGGGGGCCGGGCGGCGGGCCGCGTCGGGCCGCACGGAGCCGACACGCGGCGCCGCGGGTCCGCCATGATCGGCTTGATCCGTCCGCCGTGGGGCGTGCGCCGGTGACCCTCAGGGTGCCCGCTCCGGGAGCGGGTACGCCCTTGAGCGCCGGGCGCCCCCTGAGGTGCGGGTGTTCACTCCGTCACAGCGGGTCGGCAAACGGGTTCTCGATGGTTGGGGCGTGTTCGAGCGGGAATGACCGCTCCCGTCGGCAGGCCGTGCGTGATCGCACCGGCCACGGTGGAGGGGTCGACGCGCTGACCGTATGCCCTCCGCCACCGTTGAAGGAGGGAGTGAGACCCATGCACGCGAACAGGAACCGCGCCGCACGCGTCGAATACGCGTTGCCGCGGGAGGTCGCGTCGGCCCGCTGGGCCAGGAGGTTGACCAGCGGCTTCCTCGGCCATCCGGAGATGCCCGACGGGGTGTCGGGCCGGGTGGACGAAGCGGTACTCATCGTGTCCGAGCTGGTCACGAACGCGGTGCGGCACGGCAACAGCCGCTGCCGGCTGCGCCTCAGTGCCGCCGCGAGCGGCGTCACCATCGAGGTGCACGACGACAGCCCGCGCACCCCCACCGTCCAGCCGCTCACCGAAGAGGCGGTCGGCGGCCGGGGAATGGCCATCGTGGGACTGCTGTCCCGGCAGTTCGACGTCACCGCGGACCGCGGTGGTGGCAAGACCGTACGGGCGGTCCTCGCGGGCACGTGAACAGTCACGCGCACCGCATCGACCGACGCGCCGCACGGCGCACCAGCGGGGCCGGGACCCCGCCCCGCCTTCCGTACCGGTACGCCTCCGGGTCCGCCGTCCGGACCGGCCGCTCAGCCCGCCTTGCGGCGTGACGCGGTCTTCTTCGCCGGGCTCTTCTTCGCCGCCGCCTTCTTGGCCGAGCCGTCCTGACCGGTGGCCGCGCCCTTCTTCGACGCACCCGTCTTCGCGGCGGTCGTCTTCGCGGCAGTGGCCTTCGATGCGGTCGTCCTCGCGGCGGTCGACTTCTTCGCCGCGGTCTTCTTGCCCGTCGTCTTCGCGGCCGTACGCGCCGGGGCCTTGCGGGCCCTCCGTTCCGCGCCGCCGGTGCCCTCCGCGGCCTCCTCCGCCTCTTCGCCCTCTTCGGAGTCTCCGGAGTCTCCGGACTTACGGCGCAGCCGCGTGACGGAGGCGCCCGTGCCCTCCTCGGCTTCCGCGCCGCCGCCGCGCCCCTCCTGGGCCGCCCGGACGCTGTCCTCCAGGGCCGCCATCAGGTCGATGACCTTGCCGCCGCGCCGGGGGCCCTCCGAGGGCACGGCCGGCTCGCCGCCCTCCAGCTTCGCGGTGACCAGCTCCTCGACCGCGTCCCGGTAGTCGTCGTGCAGCTCGTCCTGGTCCAGCTCGCCGAGCGAGTCCATCAGGGTCTCGGCGAGGGTGAGTTCGTTGTCCCGGATCTGGACGTCCTCCTTGGGCGCGAGGCCGGCCGGGGAGCGGATCTGGTCGGGCCACAGCAGCGCGTGCATCACGATCGCGTCGTCGTGGACGCGCAGCATGGCCAGCGTCTCGCGGTTGCGCAGCGCGACCTTGCCGATGGCCACCTTCTGGTGGTGCACCAGCGCGTCCCGCAGCAGGACGTACGGCTTGGCGGCGGACGGGCCGTTCGCACCGAGGTAGTACGCCTTGTCCATCTGCAGCGGATCGATGCCGGCGGCGTCGACGAACGCGAGGATGGTCAGCGTCTTGGCGGTGGGCAGCGGCAGCTGGGCCAGGTCGGCGTCGGTGAGCGGGACGATCATGTCGGAGGCGGCCTGGTACCCCTTGCCGATCTCGTCCTGGGGCACCTCCTCGCCGTCCAGCTCGCACACCTTGCGGTAGCGGATGCGGCCGCCGTCCTTCTCATGGATCTGGACGAAGGAGACCGCCGAGGCGCTGTCCGTCGCGCTGTACATCTTCACCGGGATGCTGACCAGGCCGAAGGAGATCGACCCGTTCCAGATGGATCTCATGCGTGCGTCCCTTAGCGTTCGATCGTTCGTCCCTTATGTCACGATTCGTGGGACTCTCAGGGTATGCCGATCACCGAGATCGAGGGACGCCGGCTGACGGTCACCCGCCTGGACAAGGTGCTCTACCCGGCCACCGGGACCACGAAGGGCGAGGTGCTGCACTACTACGCGCTGACCGCGGGCGCGATGCTCGCCCACCTCTACGACCGCCCGGTCTCCTTCCTGCGGTACCCGGACGGCCCGGACGGCGAGACGTTCTTCACCAAGAACGTGCCCCCCGGTACGCCCGCCTGGGTGAAGACCGTCGATCTGACGCGCCGGAGCGGCAAGACCGGCCGCCAGGTGGTGCTGCAGGACACCGCGTCCCTGATGTGGGCGGCCAACCTCGTCGTGGAGCTGCACACCCCGCAGTGGCGCAAGGACGAGCCGGGCGTGGCCGACCGGATGGTGCTGGACCTGGACCCCGGCGCGCCGGCCACGATCGTCGACTGCTGCGCGGTCGCCGGGTGGCTGCGCGAGCGGCTGTCGGCCGACGGCCTGCACGTGTACGCCAAGACCTCCGGGTCCAAGGGGCTGCACCTGCTCGTGCCGGTCGAGCCGACGCCGTCGGAGGAGGTCACCGCGTACGCCAAGGACATCGCGGTGGAGGCGGAGCGGGCGCTGCCCGAGCAGGTGGTGCACCGGATGACCAAGGCTCTGCGGCCCGGCAAGGTCTTCATCGACTTCAGCCAGAACAGCGCGGCGAAGACCACGGCGGCCCCGTACACGGTGCGCGCCCGCGCCGAGCCGACCGTCTCCACACCGGTGACCTGGGACGAGATCGCCGGCTGCGCGGACCCGGCGGACCTGCACTTCCTCATCGACGACATCGCGGAGCGCCGCGAACGGTACGGCGACCTGCTCGGCCCGCTGATCAACCTCAACCGGGCGAAGCGGCTGCCGCGCATCAAGCGCTAGGGGGTCGACTCTCGCTCCGTGAGCGCGACTTGACGACTCCTTCTTGTGTCCGCCGCGGCTGCCGCGCAGAATGTGACGGACCATCAGTGTGGTGGCCGGAGTGAGCACGGGGGCTTGCCATGGCGACAGTGGACGTATCCAGGATCGATCGCCGCGTGCGGCGCGAGGTGGAGCGGAGGGGCCTCTTCCTCGTCCCGCTCGCTCCGGAACCCGGCATGCCGGACCACTTCCTCTTCGTCTGTACCGACCCGGACCCGAACGACTGCGGCTTCACCAGGGTGGGGCAGGTGTCCACGACGGGCGGCAACCACGTCGTGTACGCGATGGACGGCCGGCAACGCCGGCCGGCGGTGTCGCTCTCCCAGATCCGCGGCTACTTCCCCACCTGGGAGGACGGGATCATGACCGTCCTCGACGCGTTCGACCGGTGGCAGTGAAGCGCCTGCCGGCGGTCAGTCCAGCCGGGTGAGGTCGGGCCGGAGCCGGTGCCAGGTCGGGTGGCGCAGCCGGCCCGCCGCCGTCCAGCCGGAGTAGCCGACCTCGGCGACCAGCCGCGGCTCCAGCCAGCGCGCGCCCGGCACCTCGACCGGCCCGGCGAACGGCGAGGTGTCGCGCGCGAGGACCTCGAAGTACCGGGCCAGCTCCCGCCGTTCGCGGTCCGAGAGGCCGGAGCCGACCGAGCCCGCGTACCGCAGCCGCCCGCCCGCCTCCTCGATCCCCGCGAGTACCGAACCGGGCAGCCCGGCGATTCCACCGCGCCCCTCCCACCAGCCGCCGATGACGACATCGAGGGTGCGCACGTGTTTGGTCTTGCGCCAGTCGGCGGACCGGACGCCCGGGGTGTAGACGGAGCCGAGCCGCTTGGCGATCACGCCTTCCAGGCCGTTGCGCAGCGTCGTCTCCCACACCTCGGCCCCCTTCCCCACGACGTGCCCCGGGGTCGACCATTCCGGTGCCGCCAGCTCCAGGCCCGCCAGCGCCTCCCTGCGCTCCTCGTACGGGGCCTCCAGCAGCGGCCGCCCGTCCAGGTACAGCACGTCGAAGAGGACCAGGTGGACGGGGTGGTCGGTCAGCAGCCGGGCGGTGCGGCGCGCGTCCGCGACGTTCATACGGCGCTGGAGCCGCCCGAAGTCGGGGCGCCCCTCCGCGTCCAGCACGACGACCTCGCCGTCCAGGACGGCGGACCGGCCGCGCAGCGCGTCGCCGAGGGCCGTGAGCTCGGGGTAGGTCCGGGTGGCGTCGTTGCCCGCGCGGGTGACGAGCCGCACGGACCCGTCGCCCGGTACGTTCGCGAGGCAGCGCACCCCGTCCCACTTCACCTCGTACGCCCAGGCCGGGTCCGGGCCGTCGGCGGGCAGCGGGCCGGGCGTGGCGAGCATGGGCCGCAGGGCGGCCATCGGAGGTATGGCCATACCTCCGATGATCAGCGGTCGGGCCGGCCGGCGCGACCGCTGCTGACGCGAATGCCGGGCCCACCGCCGTGGGAGATCGCGCCGGTGGCCGGGCTCAGCTGCGCTGTGGCTGAGCGCGCAGTTCCCCGCGCCCCTTACGGGGCGCTGCGCGAACCCCCACGGCGATCAGCCGGCCGCCACCCGCAACGCCTCCGCGAGGAGCCCCGCGCCCTCCTCGGCCTCCGCGACGGTCAGCGAGAGCGGGGGCGCGATGCGCAGGGCCGCGCCGTTCAGGCCGCCCTTGCCGATGAGGAGCCCGCGCTCCCGGGCGGCCTCGGTGACGGCCGCGGCGGCCCGCGGCGACGGCTCGTCCGTGCCCGGCTCGACCAGCTCGATGCCGATCATCAGGCCCCGCCCGCGCACCTCGCGCACGATGTCCAGGCCCGCGGCCACCGCCCGCAGCCGCTCGATGAGCAGGCCGCCGACGCGCCGGGCGTTGCCCTGGAGGTCGTGTTCGAGGAGGTAGGTGAGGTTGGCCAGGCCGGCGGCCATGGTGACCGGGCTGCCGCCGAAGGTGGAGATGGAGTTGGCGGAGAGGCAGTTCATCACCTCGGCGCGGGCGACCACGCCGCCGATGGACATGCCGTTGCCGATGCCCTTGGCGAAGGTCAGCATGTCGGGCGGGCCGCTCGCGGCGTGCGCCTGCCAGCCCCAGAAGTGCTCACCCGTACGGCCCCAGCCGGTCTGCACCTCGTCGCTGATCCACAGGATGCCGCGCTCGGCCAGTACCTCTCGGAACGCCGCGTACAGGCCGTCGGGCGGGGCCGTGAAGCCGCCGACACCCTGGATGGGCTCGGCGATCAGCGCGGCCACGCCGCCCGCGGTCTGCTGGAGCATGTCCTTCAGGTCCGCGACGCACGCCTCGATGTACTGGGCGTCCGTGAGGTGCGCGTACGGGCCGCGGCTGCGCACCCCGCCGTGCACCCACAGCGTCTGCAGCGGCGAGAGGCTGGTCGGCGACCAGCTCTGGTTACCGGTGATGCCGACGGCCGAGAAGGACCGGCCGTGGTAGCTGTTGCGCATCGCCAGGATCTGGTTCGAGCGGCGGTACGTGGTCGCCAGCAGCAGGGCCGCGTCGTTGGCCTCCGTACCGGAGGTGGTGAAGAAGACCCGCGCGTCGGGGATGCCGGAGAGCGCCACGATCCGCTCCGCCAGGTCCACCATCGGGCGGGAGAGGTAGAGGGTCGAGGTGTGGATGATGCGTCCGGCCTGCTCGGCGACCGCCTTGGTGACCTCGGGCAGCGCGTGCGCGGTCATCGTGGTGAGGATGCCGCCGAAGAAGTCGAGGTAGCGGTTGCCCTCGGAGTCCCAGACGTGCCGGCCCTCGCCGTGCGTCAGCTCGATGGGGCGGTCGTAGAGCAGGCTCAGCCACTCGGGCAGTACGGAGCGGTGCCGGGCGTGCAGGTGGGCGGCGTCGTCGACGTAGTGGGTCACGGCTGCACCAGCCCCTCGTACGCGTCGGGGCGGCGGTCGCGGTAGAACGCCCACTGCTGCCGGACCTCGTCGATCAGCCCGAAGTCCAGGTCGCGGACGACCAGTTCCTCCTTGCTGTCGCTGGCCACGTCGCCGACGAACTGCCCGCGCGGATCGACGAAGTAGCTGGTGCCGTAGAAGTCGTTGTCGCCGTACTCCTCGACGCCCACGCGGTTGATCGCGGCGACGAAGTACTCGTTGGCGACCGCGGCGGCCGGCTGCTCCAGCTGCCAGAGGTGGGAGGACAGGCCGCGGGAGGTGGCGGAGGGGTTGAAGACGACCTGGGCGCCGTTCAGGCCGAGCTGGCGCCAGCCCTCGGGGAAGTGCCGGTCGTAACAGATGTAGACGCCGACCTTGCCGACCGCGGTGTCGAACACCGGCCAGCCTTTGTTGCCCGGTTTGAAGTAGTACTTCTCCCAGAAGCCCTTGAGCTGCGGGATGTGGTGCTTGCGGTACGTGCCGAGGACCGTGCCGTCGGCGTCGATGACGACCGCGGAGTTGTAGTAGAAGCCGGACTGCTCGACCTCGAAGACCGGGACGACGATCACCATGCCGGTCTCGCGGGCCAGGTCCTGCATCCGGCGGACGGTCGGGCCGTCGGGCACCGGCTCGGCCCAGCGGTAGTGCTCCGGCTCCTGGACCTGGCAGAAGTACGGGGCGTTGAAGACCTCCTGGAAGCCGATCACCTTCGCGCCCTGGGCGGCCGCCGCACGGGCGTGCTCCTCATGCTTGGCGATCATCGACTCGGTGTCGCCCGTCCAGGTCGCCTGCACCAGTGCGGCACGTACAACATCGGCCATGAGCTGCTCCTTTGCCAGGGCGTCAGACAACCGGTTCGCGAGTGCTCTACGCGTGTGGAGGTGACCGTAGGCCGCGTTCCGCACGCTGGCAAGACCATCTCTGCCGCGCCGCGCGGCGGATTCCGTGCCCTGCGGGAACTGCTGTACGAGCCGCTGTGAGCCGTGGTGCGGACGGGTCAGCCGGCGCCGGTGAGGCGGTCGGGCACGCCGGCCGTCCGCAGCGCGTGGACGAGGTCGCGGCAGCGGTGCTCCGACACTTCGGCCGCGGCCTCCAGCAGCATCGGCAGCAGGACCTCCGGGAGGCTCGTGGCCCCCGCGAGGCCGGCCGCCTCCGCCGCGGTTCTCGCCCGGACCATCGCGGCCAGCAGCTCCCGCGCCTCGGCCGTACGGCCCGCCTCCCGCAACGCCAGTGCGGCGACCCCCACCTCCGCGACCGGCCGGGACACGCCCTGCCGCAGCAGGCTCGCGCAGTCCTGGCC
>NZ_JBEPFC010000072.1:0-35373 GCF_040301705.1 Streptomyces sp. NPDC000151
CCCGGCCCGCAGCCGGCCGCCGCCCAGCCGTCGTCCACCGCCCCCGAAGGGGCCCCCGCGCTGCCCGACTCCGAGCGTACGAAGCAGCAGCCGCTGCCCCCGCTCGACCTGCTCGCGCAGCTCACCAACACCCCGCCGCCGCCCGAGACCCCGATCCGTACGATCGTGCGGCGGTTCAAGATCTGGACCCCGCTGGTCCTGCTGCTCCTGCTGGTCTTCGTGGTCGTGCAGGCCGTGCGCCCGCTCCCGGACCCGGCGCTCACGCTGACCTCGGACGCGACGTACTCCTTCGACGGCGGCAAGCCGTCCCTGCCCTGGCCGTCCGAGGGCCAGGCGTACGTCGAGGTGTCCGGCCTGGGCCCGATCGGCTCGTACGGCGCGCAGAAGCCGATCCCGATCGGCAGCGTCGCCAAGACGATGACCGCGTACATCATCATGCGCGACCACCCGATGGAGCAGGGCAAGAAGGGCCCGATGATCCGGGTCGACAAGCAGGCCGAGGAGGACGGCAAGAAGGGCGCGGGCCACGGTGACGAGTCGGTCCTCGACACCGTCAAGGAAGGCGACCACATCTCGCAGAAGGACGCGCTGTCCGCGGTCATGATCCCCTCCGCGAACAACATCGCCCGGCTGCTGGCCCGTTGGGACGCCGGTTCCCAGGAGGCGTTCGTCAAGAAGATGAACGCCACCGCCAAGGATCTCGGCATGAAGAACACCACCTACACCGACCCCAGCGGTCTGATCGAGACCACCGTCAGCACCGCCCAGGACCAGGTGAAGCTGGGCAAGAAGGCGATGGAGATCCCCTCGCTGGTGGACATCACCAAGCTGCCGTCGTGGACCGACCCCTCCGGCAAGACCTGGCGGAACTTCAACACCCTCCCGCCGTACAACAACGCCATCGGCCTCAAGACCGGCTCCACCTCGAAGGCGGGCGGCAACCTGCTCTTCGCCGGCCGGCAGCAGGTCGGCGGCACGACGCAGCTGATCGTCGGCGCGGTGCTCGGCCAGCACCGGCCGCCGATCATCGACACCGCCAACGCCGTCAGCAAGGAACTGCTCACCACCGCCCAGGGCGCCCTGGAGGACCGTACGGTCGTGAAGAAGGGCGACGTCGTCGGTGTGGTGGACGACGGCGTCGGCGGCACCACGCCGGTCGTGGCGACCAAGGACCTCAAGGCGGTCGGCTGGAACGCCCTGACGGTCAAGCTGGGGCTGACGGACAAGGGCAAGACCATTCCGCACACGGCGAAGGCCGGTACGAAGGTCGGCGTGCTGACGGCGGGCAGCGGCCCGGGCCAGGCCAAGGTCCCGGTGGCGCTCCAGAAGGACCTCGCCGAGCCGTCCTTCGGCGCGAAGCTCACGCGCGTGGGCTGACCCGGCGCCCGTCCCGCACATACCGCAACGCCCCGGTTCCGCCGGGGCGTTGCGCGTACGGGGGGCGAGCGATCCGCCCCTGTACGGCTGATCCGCACGGCTTACCTGTACGGCTGACGTGTTCGGCTGAGCGGTAATGTGAAGCGGCGCTGCCGGACCGGAGGCCGGGGGCCGGGGGCCAGGGCCGGGGGCACGGAAGTCCGGGGCGCCAGGCCCGATTCCGACCGCTCGGGAGCCCGTCATCGATACCGCGCTGAACGTCCGGACCGCCACGGGACTCGTACGCGCCGAGCCCGCGCCCTGGACAAGGATCGTGCCGGCGCCGTGCGTGCTGACGCTGGCGCTGGGCCTGTGGGGCGTCCGCCGCCAGGGCAGCATGTGGCGCGACGAGGTCGTCACCTACGACATGGCGCACCGGAGCCTGCCCGAGCTGTGGGACACGCTGCAGAACGTCGATGCCGTACACGGCTTCTACTACCTCCTCATGCACGCCCTCTTCGACGTCCTCGGCGGTGGCGTGACGACCCTGCGGCTGCCCTCGGTACTGGCGATGACCGCGGCCGCCGCGGGGGTCGCGCTCCTGGGGGCGTGGGTGGCCGGGGAGCGCGCGGGCATGGCGGCCGGGCTGGTCTTCCCGCTCCTGCCGCTCGTGCAGGAGTACGCGCAGGAGGGCCGTTCGTACGCGCTCGTCTGCGCGCTGGTCACATGGTCCACGTACCTCCTTGTCCGGGCGCTCGCCGAGAGCCCCGTCACCGTGGACGCGCCGCGGCTCGGACTCTTCGGCGTGCCCGGTGCCGCGCGGCGCTGGTGGACGGGGTACGTGCTCGTGACGCTGGCCGCCTGTCTGCTGCACGAGTTCGCCGTGCTGGTGCTCGCGGCGCACGGCATGACAGTGGTCCTGTCCGGCGTGCCGGGCGCGGTCCGCCGCGCCGTCCGCCGTACCTGGCTCGTCGCCGCCGGCGTGGTGGCCGCCGGTCTCGCGCCGCTCGCGCTGTTCAGTATGGGGCAGTCGGCCCAGCTCGGCTGGATCCTGTGGCCCGATCCCGTGCAGCTGGTGAGCTTCGGGGTGCTCGTGGTCGTGGGCGTACTCTGCGCCCGCGTACCGGTCCGGACACGGGGGCCGGTGCGGCTGCGGCCGCTCGCGCTGCCGCTGCTGATCGTGCCGCCGGCCGCGCTGATGCTGCTCTCCCAGCTCAAGCCGATGTACGTCGACCGCTACGTCCTCTATTGCGTTGTCGGCTTCGCCCTTCTGATGGGCGCTGCCCTGGACCGGGCCTTCCGGCCGCTCGGCGACGACGGCCGGGCCCGCAGGCGGCGCGCGGGGTGGGCGCTGGTGGCCGTACTGGTCGCGCTGCTGCCCGCCGCCGTGTACTTGCGCAGCCCGCAGAGCCGTACGGACGACGCCACCGCCGTCGTCCGGGCCGTACGGGCGGCGGCCGAGCCCGGTGACGGGCTGCTCTTCATGCCGGCCAGGCGGCGGGTGTGGACCCGGTCCGAGCCGGAGCGGTTCCGCGACCTGACCGACCTGGCGCTGTCCCGGGCGCCGGACTCCTCGCGCTCCCTGTACGGCACGGAGGTCTCCGCCGACCGCATCCGGGCCCGAATGCTCGGCACCGAGCGCATCGTCGTCCTCAGCGACCCGCGCGACGAGCCGGAGGACGAGACCTCCGCGGAGATCGTCAAGCGCACCACCCTCCGCGACTCCTTCACCCAGTGCGGCACCCAGGACGTCACCGGCGCCCGCGTCACGGTCTACGCCCGCCCGGGGCACTGCGAGGACTGACAGCTGACGGCGCGGGGGTGCCGAGGGCGCCCTTCCCCGCTTACCAGTCGTCCATAGGCGGCTCTTCCATGTCCCAGTCCCAGGACTCGTCGGAGTCGGGAGCGGCGGTCTTCCCGCCGGCGGTGACAGCGGCGGCCGCCACCGGGGCCCCGCCGGCCGGACCGCCATCCGTACCGACGGCGGCCGAGCTCTCACCGGCCGCCGGGGCACTGCCCGCCTGGCCGTCCGACAGCACCTCCAGGATCGACTCGCCGTACTTCGCGAGCTTGTTCTCGCCGACGCCGTTGACCGTGCCCAGTTCGGCCGTCGTGGACGGCCGGGCCGTGGCGATCTCGCGGAGCGTGGCGTCGTGGAAGATGACGTACGCCGGGACGCCCTGCTCCTTCGCCGTCCGGCCGCGCCACGCCCGCAGCGCCTCGAACACCGGCATCACCTCCGCCGGCAGATCGACCGGCGCCCGCTTGCCCTTCGCGGCCTTCGCCCTGGCCGCCCGGGCCGGCTTCTCCGGCTCGCGCCGCAGCAGGACCTGGCGATCCCCGCGCAGTACTTCGCCGCTCGTCCCGGTCAGCACCAGCGTGCCGTAGTCACCCTCGACCGCCAGCAGCTGCTGCGCCAGCAACTGCCGTACGACGCCCCGCCAGTCGGCCTCCCGCAGATCGGCGCCGATACCGAACACACTCAGCGCGTCATGGTCGAACTGGATGACCTTGGCAGTCTTCCGGCCCATCAGGATGTCGACGATCTGGCCCGTGCCGAACTTCTGGCCGCGCTCGCGCTGCAGCCGGACGATCGTCGACAGCAGCTTCTGCGCGGGCACCGTGCCGTCCCAGGACTGCGGCGGCGCCAGGCACGTGTCGCAGTTGCCGCACGGGGTGCTCTCCTGGCCGAAGTACGCGAGCAGCCGCACCCGCCGGCACTCCACCGTCTCGCACAGCGCGAGCATCGCGTCGAGGTGCGCCGCCAGCCGCCGCCGGTGCGCCTCGTCGCCCTCCGAGCCGTCGATCATCTTCCGCTGCTGGACCACGTCCTGCAGGCCGTACGCCAGCCAGGCCGTGGACGGCAGGCCGTCGCGTCCGGCGCGGCCGGTCTCCTGGTAGTACCCCTCCACCGACTTCGGCAAGTCGAGGTGGGCCACGAAGCGCACGTCCGGCTTGTCGATGCCCATCCCGAACGCGATGGTGGCGACCACCACGAGGCCGTCCTCGCGGAGGAAGCGCGACTGGTGGTGCGCGCGGGTGCGTGGGTCGAGACCGGCGTGGTACGGCACGGCGGCGACGCCGTTCTCCACGAGGAACTGGGCGGTCTTCTCCACGGAGGCGCGGGAGAGGCAGTACACGATGCCGGCGTCCCCGGCGTGCTCCGTGCGCAGCAGGTCCAGCAGCTGCTTCTTCGGCTCGCTCTTCGACGCGATGCGGTACTGGATGTTCGGCCGGTCGAAGCTGGCGACGAAGTGCCGGGCCTGCTCCATCCGCAGCCGCGAGGTGATCTCGGTGTGGGTGGCCTCGGTGGCCGTGGCGGTGAGCGCGATCCGGGGGACGTCGGGCCAGCGCTCGTGCAGCATCGACAGGGCGAGGTAGTCGGGGCGGAAGTCGTGGCCCCACTGGGCGACGCAGTGCGCCTCGTCGATGGCGAAGAGGGAGATCTTCCCCCGGTCCAGCAGGCCGAGCGTCTGCTCCACGCGCAGCCGCTCGGGCGCGAGGTAGAGCAGGTCCAGCTCGCCGGCCAGGAACTCCGCCTCCACGAGGCGGCGCTCCTCCATGTCCTGCGTGGAGTTCAGGAACCCGGCGCGCACGCCGACCGCGCGCAGCGCGTCGACCTGGTCCTGCATCAGCGCGATGAGCGGGGAGACGACGACGCCCGTGCCGGGGCGCACGAGCGAGGGGATCTGGTAGCAGAGCGACTTGCCGCCGCCGGTCGGCATGAGGACGACGGCGTCGCCGCCGCCGATGACGTGCTCGACGATCTCCTGCTGGCTGCCGCGGAACGCGTCGTACCCGAAGATCCGGTGCAGCACCTCCAGGGCCTCGCCGCCCGGCGCCCCACCGGTCCGCGCGTCACCGCCGCCCGGGCCGGGGCCTGCGCCCGTGCCACCCGGGGCTCCGTCCAGCCCATCGTCCACGTCGTTCATGCCAGGCAGCTTACGAGCCCGACCCGCCCCGCCGCTGAGCCTGTGGATAACTCCCCCCGAGCGGGACAGTCAGGGAGCGGGCGAACGCCGAACGGCGTGGGCGATGTCACGCGGAAGAGCAGCACGGGGTGCAAGATCACCGCTCGTACGGTTCGCAGGCCGTGCCGTCGTGATCGCGGTCCAGGTGTTCCGCGTAACCCGGTTCGCCGGACTGGATCGGAGCCGCGCTCGCGTCGCGGGCATCGGCGCAGGTGTCGTAGTACGCCGACGACCCGGGCTCCTCGGATGTCGTTCCGGGCTCCTCGGACGTCGATCCGCCGGTGGCCCGTATCGATGCGCCGGTGATGACACCGTCGGCCACGGTGTACGTGCCGGCGAAGGAGCGCACCGAGCCGTCCGACTGCAGTGCGTCGAGATGGACGGTGACCCGGCCGCCCTCGACGCCGAGGATATGGACGGTGTCCTGCAACGTGTCGGCGAAGCCCTCGGTGAACGCGCTGTACGAGCCACCGAGGTTCTTGCCGCCCAGCGCCCATGCCTGCTGGTAGTCGCCCACGTTGATGGCGTCGAAGTACGCCTCGACGGTGGCCGCGGCATCGCGGACGGTCGCCGGAGCCGACGTCCGTGGCCCCTCCGAATGCTGCGACGGCGGCGCGGGAGCGGAGGAGGAGGCGGGAGCGGGCGGTGCCGAAGTACGTGGCGGGGTGGTGACCGTCGCCGTGCTGGTGACCGTCTTCGAGGCGCTGCCGGACGAGTAACCCGAGGAGCAGCCGCCGAGGGCCAAGGCGACCACGGCCGACCCTGCCAGCAGGCCCGCGGTGCACCGGGATCGTCGTGTGCAGACCGCTCTGGAGGCGCTGAATGCGCGGGTCATGCCGAGTGTGCGAGATATGCCGAGTGTGCGGGACCGGTGCCCCATGAAGATCACCCACCACTATGGGTACGGGGCACTGCTCTCTGGGAACTGCATGGCGCACCCTGCGCGTCGGTCCGGGTGCCCGTTGCTTCATTGTCCGCTGCATGCGGCCGCTGCGCCTGGGGGGCGCGGAGGGCGTGAAGACGGATACGGGGAGCGCGGAGACGGATGCGGGGTGGCGCGGTGCGGCCCCCCGCGCCGTACCGTGTCGCCCCGCATCCGTCCGGTTTTCCGGGCCGCCTACTGGGCGGCGCGGCGGGTGGCCCGCTTGCGGTGGACGACGGTGTAGAAGGTGAGCAGGACGAAGGTGGCGATCTGCAGCAGGCCGGACAGGCCGGTGGCCGCGTCGACCGGCAGCATGTAGATCATCGGGAGCCTGAGGACGGCCTCGGCCAGCATGCCGATGCCCCACACGCACGTCATGATCGTCACCGTGCGCCGGAACGCGGGCTCACCGGCCCACCGCTGGTCGAGTTCGGCCCGGGCCCGCGCCGTGCGGCCCTGTGTGCGGCGGATGACAGCGAAGATCATTGGTCGTCCGGCCACCGCCGTACCCAGGAAGATCAGCCCCGCGAGGCCGGTCGGCACCGAGTCCTTGGCCAGTACGAACCGCGCGTCGCCGCTCACGAAGGACAGCAGCAGGCCGACGCCCCATACGGAGAGCATGAACGCGGCGAACACATCGAAGCGGCGCGGGAGGAACGCCACGTATGCCACGCGGAGCGCGGCCGCGAGGGTGGCGCCGAGCATCGAGACGTACACGCTCGTGCCGAACGCCCGCAGGGCGTAGTACGCGCCGATCGACAGCCCCACGTCCCAGACGAGGGTCGAGATCGTCTCCCAGAGGCCGGTCGACCAGCGCTCGCCCTCGCGTGGGCTGGTGGCGCTCGCGCCCCTTTGCTGCGCGCCGGGCTCCGCCGGCCGCCCCGATGCCGTCTCCGATCCGGCCGTCTCCGATCCGGCCGTTTCCGATCCCGCCGTCTCCGGTCCCGCCGTTTCCGATCCCATGGTCTCCGCCCCCGTATGCACCGTTACTTCTCCTTGCTGCGCTTGCTGGCCGTGCTGCGCTCGCTGCCCTTGCCGGTTGTAACCGTCGTAGTACGTGGTCGCGCTCATCGCTCGCCCCCGTCGCTGCCGCGTCCCCCGTCGCTCGCCCGCTCCCCGTCCGCGAGCCATGACCCATGGAAGCCTGCCGGGACCGCGCGCGGTAGGTGAATCGAGGCCACGGGGGCCGCGGTGAGGTCGGTGGCGTCCAGGACGAGGAGTTCGGAGCCGGCGCCCGAGCGGTCGGTGACGAGCGACAGCAGCCAGCCCTCGTCCTCGGCGCGCGCGTCCCGAGCCGGTACGAACACCGCCTCGCCGACCGCCCGGTCCGGACCGACGTCGTGCACCTGGCGCTCGCCGGTGGTCACGTCGTACCGGACCACCGCACCGCTCGGCTCCTCGGACGCGAGGTAGAGGTACCGGTGCGCGCGCCCCACCCGTCCGGCGTGCACGGTGGGGAACTCGACCGCGAGATCGTCCAGGGCCGCTTCGCCCACGGCGCCGGTCACCGGGTCGAGCGTCCACCGGTACAGCACCGGCCCGGCCGCGGCAGAGCCGCTCGCCCCCGGGCCGCCGATCGTCGCCCACAGATCGTTGAACGTTCCTCTGTCGTACCGCACGGCGTCCAGCACGATCCGCCCCGCCGCGTCCTCCCGGGCGTTGCCCACGTGGAACACGTAACAGGGCTCGATCTCGAACCACCGCACCGGACCGTCGCCGGACCGTTCCATCACGCCCAGCCGCGCCCCGTACGCGTCGTTCCACCGCATCGGCATGCCCCCGCCGCGCAGCGCCGTGTCGAACGTGACCGGAAGGTCGAGCCAGATCACATACCGCTCGGTGATCGCGAAGTCGTGCATCATCGTCGGCGCCGGCACGTCCACCACCCGGCTGAACTCCAGCTCGCCGGCCGCCGACATCCGGTGGTACGTGACATACGGAGGCGTCAGCGCGTACCCGAAGAAGTGCAGCTCCCCGGTGTCCGGGTCCTCCTTCGGGTGCGCCGTCATCGCGGTACGCAGCCGGCCTCCGAAGTCCTCGGGGCCGACCGTGCCGAGCTCGGGCGTCATCCGGTACGGCAGCCCGCCCTCGCACAGGGCCAGCAGCCGGCCGCCGTGCTCGATGACGTGCGTGTTGGCCGGGTTGGCGGCCAGGTCGGGGGTGCCGTCGGGGCGCGTGGCGGGGGCGCCGGCGAGGCGCGTGGTGCGCACCCAGCGGTTGCGGTACCACTCGGCGCGCCCGTCGGCGATCCGTATGCCGTGCAGCATCCCGTGCCCGAGGAACCAGTGCCCGCGGAACCAGTGCCCGCCGCCGTCCGAAGAGGACAGTGAAGAGGGCAGTGAAGAAGCCAGCGAAGAGGGCAGCGGATTGGGGCCGTTACGGAGGTAGCGGCCGTTCAGCTCCGGCGGCAGGGCGCCGCTGACCGGCAGGTCGTACGCGTCGATCTCGTCCGGTACGGGCGTGAGATGCCCGGCGAGGGCCAGGCCAGCCCCCGTCCCGGCCGCCCCGATTGCCGTCGCTTCGACATCCTCGACCTCTTTGGCTATCGCGTCGCCCATGCCCCGTCCCCCGTACTCCTCGTCCGTGCGTACAGCGTCTTGCCGCCGCACCGCACTCCAGATTGGACATGTAGAAAGTGACACGTGGCACGGCACGTGTCAACTTCTACCTGTTGTCCGGCTAAGGTGATCGCAGCAAGGGAAGGGCGGAGAAGACGCGATGTCGCTGCGGTACGCACTGCTGGGACTGCTGGCCGACGAGGCCGGCAGCGGCTACGAGCTGACCAAGAAATTCGAGCGGAGCCTCGACCGGTACGCCTGGCACGCCAAGCACAACCAGGTCTACCAAGAGCTCAACCGGCTGGCCGCCGACGGCCTCGCCGAGGTCGTCGAGGAGGGGGCGCGCGGCCGCAAGACGTACGCGATCACCGAGGCCGGCCGCGCGGACCTGCGGCAATGGCTGCTGAACCCGCCCCGTAACCCGGTCGTACGGAACGAATTCGTACTCCGGCTCTTCCTCCTCTTCGCGCTGGACCCGAAGGAGGCGCGCGCCGTGCTCGCCGATTACGCGGCGAACGCACAGCGCGATCTCGACGCCCTGTCCGCCCTGGTGGAGTCCGTGGACGTCGACCTGACCGACGGCGTACTGCCCGATCCCCTCGCCTTCGGACACCTCGCCGCCGGCTTCGGCCTCCACATGCTCCCCGCCTCGCGCGACTGGGCCCACTGGGCCATCGCTCAGATCGACAACCAGATCGACAACCAGGTCGACAACCAGATGGGCGAGGGCGGGCCGCAAGAGGGTGGCCCGGCGGACGGCCCGGCAGACGGCCCGGCAGACGGCCCGGTGAACGGGCCCGCGGACGACGGACCGCACCGCGCCTGACCGTCAACCTCGGACCGCTTCTGCCCTGTTAGGGGGGAATGCTTGCCGGGGGCATGTAGGTCGCGGTCGCCCGGCGACGGCCGTTGCAGGATGAGGCCCGTTCGTGCCGTCGTCGTCAGCAAGGGCAAGAGGTGCTGTTCATGGCCATGACCGTCAACGAGATCGATCTCCCGCCGATCTTCTGCCCCCTGGAATCCGCCAGGCACCCGCGTGCCCACATCGTCGACGAACGGGCCAAGGAGTGGATCCGGACCAGTCCCATGTGCGCGACGGACGAGGAGCGCACGTGGGTCACCGCCTCGTGCAGTACGGACTTCTTCGCCCGGTTCGCTCCCGACGCCGCCACCGACGACCGCCTGCTGTGGACCTCGCTGTGGGTGTACTGGGGCTTCGCCTTCGATGACAACCGGTGCGACAACGGCCCGTTCAGCACCCGGCCCGCCACGTTCAGCGCGCTGGCCGGCCGTGTGCAGCGCGCGCTGGAGGCGCCGTCCGCGCGGGACGAGTCGGACGGGTTCATCCCGGCCCTGCAGGAGATCGCGGCACAGTTCCGCTCCTTCGGTACGCCCCTCCAGGTGCGGCGGTTCGTCGCCGCCCACCGCGCCTGGCTCTCCGGCGTGACCTGGCAGGTCGGCAACGCCGCGGCCGGCCGGATGCCGGGCCTCGACGAGTACGTCGCCATGCGGCTGCTGTCAGCGGGCGGCGAACCGCCGTTCGCCATGCTGGAGTTGGCTACCGGCCTTGAGGTGCCCGCCCAGGAGATGGAGCAGCCGGCCGTCCGCGCGCTCACCGAGATGGCCATCATGGTCGCGGCGCTGGACAACGACCGGCACTCCCTGCGCAAGGAGTTGGCCCGCGGCCAGACCGACCAGAACGTCTACAGCGTGCTGATGCACGACACGGGCCTGCCGCTCCCGGAGGCCGTCGCGGCCGCCACCCGGCTGCGGGACCGGGTACTGCTGCGCTTCATGGCCGTGCACGACCGGGTGCGGGCGCAGGCCGGGCTGGAGCTGAGCAGCTACCTGCAGGGCCTGCGGTACGGCATCCGGGGCAACGCGGAGTGGGGACTCCGGGTGCCGCGTTACCTGAGCCTGGGGCGCGTACCGGACCCCATGGACGAGGCGCCCCTGGAGTGGGCCGAATCGCCGGCGGACGACGACCGGTCGGCGCCTCGGGGGCTGCCCACGGTGGCGTGGTGGTGGGACGACGCGCTGCTCGGCGTGTGATTCCAGGTTTGAGACCTAAGGTTTCATGCCTCATGCCTCAGGACTCAGACCGCAGGCCTCAGGTCTCAGATCTCAGGAATCCGCCTCTCAGCTTTTCACGCAAATTGATTTTCGGCTGTCCTGCCAACTTCCTTTGTTTCGCCGCTCAGTCGTCCCCCTTTGAGGGAAGAAACGCGGAAACTCCAGGAACCCCGTGATTGCGGACGGTGCCGCTATTAAGGTTTCGGTGTCCGGCATAAATCCCGCCCCACACAAGGAGAATTCATGTCGTTCCTGCGACGTGCCGCGGCCGCATCCGTGATCGCTGTCGCCCTCGCCACGTGCGGTGCCGCTCCGTCCGCGCTGGCTGCCCCGTCCGCGTCGTCCGCGTCGTCCGCGGTTCCCTCGGACGGGGAGCCCGGCGGCCGCCCGATCCAGATGGGCCCGTTCATGTTCCCCTCCACGGGCCAGGTCCAGGGCGGGTTCGGCTGGAACACCTCGGGCGGTGGGTACTGAGGCGTCGGTACCAGGCGCCGGTAGCCGTACGCAGTACCGGCACGACGCGGTGAGGTGGGTCCGGCAAGCGAGCCGGACCCACCTCACTGTCCTATCCAACTGTCGTACCCACTCGGCCCTTCCGCTCCGCTGAGCGCTTGAGACCGCTCCGCTCAGCGTTTGAGTCCGCTCCGTTCCGCTCAGCGCTTGAGCGTGGCCGCGCTGGCGAGCAGTACGACGATCACGCACCCCAGGATCAGCAGCGCGTCCCGTACGAAGAGGCCGGTCACCCCGTCGTGCCGGGCGGCCTCGCCGGCGGCCTGCACCGCGTACGTCATCGGCATCACCTTGGCCACCGCCGACAGCGTCCCGCTCATGTCCTCGCGCGGTACGAACAGCCCGCACACGAGGAACTGCGGCAGTACCCCGGCCGGCAGGAACTGCACCGCCTGGAACTCGTTCCGCGCGAAGGCGCTGACCAGGAGGCCCAGCGCCAGCCCGAGCAGCGCGCCCAGCATCGCGATGATCATGAGGAGATACGGCGGCCCCTTGATGTCCAGACCGAGCGGCCCCACGGACAGCAGCGTCGCCAGTACGGCCTGGAGCAGGGCCAGGAAGCCGAACGCCAGGCTGTAACCGAGCACGATGTCCAGCCGCTGCACCGGCATGGTCAGCAGCCGCTCGGCGGTCCCGGAGGTGCGCTCGCGCAGCGTCGAGACCGAGGCGACCAGGTACATCACGATGAGCGGGAAGATCCCGAAGACCTGCGGACCGATGCGCTCGAAGGCGCCGTCCGCGTCGTCGAACATCAGCTTGAGGATCACCATCAGCATGCATGGGATCGCGAGCATGAGCGCGACGCTGCCGCGGTCGCGGGCGATCTGCTGCAGCACCCGTTGCGCGGTGGCGAGGGTGATGCCCGGGGTGAGCGGCAGGGCGCGGGCGGTGCGGACCGCGCGGGACACGACCGACGGCCGGTACTCGGTTCTCATGTGCTGAACCTCCTCAACCTCGGCACTCCGATGCGAAGAATGATGCGTGGGGATCGGGGAGCATGGCACCGTCGAAAAGCGGCTGGGCGGGGGGCGGGACGGAGTCCGGGGGAGCGGGGGCGGGCGCCGACTCGGGGACCGAATCAGAGGCCGATCCCGGGGCCGAATCAGAGGTCGATTCTGGGGCCGATCCCGGGGCCGATTCCGGGGCCGGCTCGGGGCCCGATGACGTGGGTACGGAATCGGCGTGGCCCGGTGCGGACGTGGAGGCGGCGTCGTCCGCCGTCCTCGCCTCCGGCCGTACCAGCCGCATGAACGCGCCCTCCACGCTCGCGCAGCCCGTGTGCGCGAGCAGTTCCGACCGCTCGCAGGAGGCCAGCAGCCGGCCGTCGCGCATGAGAAGCAGCCGGTCACAACGGTCAGCCTCGTCCATGACGTGACTGGAGACGAGCAGGGTGGTCCCCTCGTCGGCCAGCCGCCGGAAGACGGCCCACAGCTCCTGTCGGATGAGCGGATCGAGGCCCACCGTCGGCTCGTCCATGACCAGCAGCTCCGGCGAGCCGAGCAGCGCGACGGCCAGCGAGACGCGCGAGTACTGGCCGCCCGACAGCCGCCCGACCGGCTGGTCGGCCCAGTCCGCCAGGTCGACCTCCTTCACCACCCGCACCACGGCGTTCTCCCGGCGCCAGCCCCGCAGCCCCAACGCGGCCGAGAAATACCGCAGATTCTCGAGGACCGTCAGGTCGGTGTAGACGGACGGCGCCTGCGTGACGTACCCGACGCGGGTCTCCAGGGCCGCGGCACCGGCCGGATGGCCGAGTACCTGGACGTGCCCCGCCGCACACGCCTGAATTCCGACGACGGACCGGAGCAGCGTGGTCTTTCCGCAGCCGCTGGGGCCGAGCAGGCCGACGATCGCACCGCGGGGCGCGGCGAAACTGATGTCGTCGAGAAGGGCCCGGTCCCCGCGCGCGACCCGGAGGCCGTACACACTGATCGCCGGTGGTCCGCCGGCCGACGGTTTTTTCGGCTGAAGGGTGTGCTGTCTCTGTTCCAAAAATCTGCCGCCCCCGGCTGGGTCCCGCAATATCCGCCAAGAAAGCGCAATGGCCACTAGAAGAAACGGCTGCGGGCCTTATGGGTTACGTCCCCGAACGTATCGATCGCGCCTCGATCGCGCCCGCCACCGAATTTCCGTTACTCCGTCGGCCAATGGCGCTCCGCCGGCCATCAGCGATCCGGCCGCGCCATCAGTGATCCCGTCGTGTCGTCAGTGATCCCGCCGGGTCATCAGCACGGCGAGGTCGTGCAACTGCCGGTACACCGACGGTACGGGCTCCGCGCGGGCCAGCGCCCGCATCGCGGCGCCCACCTGCCGCCTGGCCTCCACCGCGGTCGCCTCGCGCCCGCCCGCCTCTTCGATCAGCTCGGTGGCCGTCACGATGTCCGCAGCCGACAGCGGCTCCGTACGGTCGTACAGCTCCGCCAGCCGTCGCCCGGCAGGCCCGTTGTCGGCGAGCGCCACGACCACCGGCAGCGACTTCTTCCGGGCCGCGACGTCCGCGCCCACCGGCTTCCCGCTGCGCCGAGTGGTGCCCCAGATGCCCAGCAGGTCATCGACGCACTGGAAGGCGATGCCCAGATGCCGGCCGAAGTCCCGCAGCCCGGCGGTGCGCGCGTTGGACGCGCCGGCCAGCAGCGCCCCCAGCGCGCACGCGCAGCCCATCAGCGCGCCCGTCTTACCGGCCGCCATCTCCAGGTACTCCTCGGCGCGCACCCGCGGCGTGCTCTCGAAGGCCACGTCCTGGCTCTGGCCGCGCAGCAAGTCGTCCAGTGCGCAGGACAGTTCCTTGGTGGCCGCTGCGGCGTGCGGGGTGGAGTCGGCGGCCAGTACGGCCAGGGCGCTGATGAGCAGGGCGTCACCGGTCAGCACCGCGGCCGGCGTACCGTACTGCCGCCACACGGCGGGCCGGTGGCGACGCAGCGGATCCGCGTCGATGACGTCGTCGTGCAGCAGCGAGAAGTCGTGTACGAGTTCGACCGCGACGGCCCCCGGGACCACGCTCTCGGCGGGCGCGCCGACAGCCAGCGCGGACAGGAAGACCAGGGCCGGGCGGACGGCTTTCCCGCCGCGGTCCGTGGCCGGCTCGCCGGCCGCGCTCCCATCGGCCCCGTTCCAGCCGCGGTGGTACCCGGCGACCTCCCGCTGCGGCGCGGGCAGCTCCTCGACGACCCGGCGCAGCGCGGGCGTGACGAGCTCCCTCGCCCACCCGAAGAGGACCGCGTCAGCGCCGCCTCCTCCGATACCGTCGGCCGCGCCGGACGCGCTCCGGGGCGCGGCAGCGGCCATGCTGCTCAGCGCGGTCACGTACGCCCCCCGCCCGCCGGCGCCCGCCGATGTCCCTCCGACACCCGGCGACTCGATCCGCCGGACCCGCAGGGGTACCAGGGGGCCTCCAACATGGTCGTCGTACGCGCTCCGACCAACGCGTACGGGCGCGCAAAGAATTCGTGTGGCACGCATCCCACCTAATCGCGCCCGCCCACGCGAATCCCCCCACGGCCCGCTCCACCACCCCAAGATCACTGAAGCGGCGTAAGAACTCCCGCGCCACAACGCTCATCACACAGTTCACGACCACCAACAGCACGCACCAACAAGCGACTTGACAAAACGTTCCGCCGCCCGCGCTGTCGTGCGGTAGCAAAGCGTTGATCTCGATGGCGCCGTCAGTTGCCGCGCCAAATGTTGTCGAACGCGGCATCCTCGATGGCCCGCCGCTGCCGTACGGCCTCCAACTCCATCAACGCGTCATGCACCACGGCCAGCACCATCACCACCGCCTCGTCACCCACGCTCGGCGCCTCCTCCTTCTCCTCGCCCTCCCCGCCCTCCCCGTCGTGAATCCCGACGGCCGAGGCGAGAGCGACGAGAGTGGGCTCACCCGATGCCCATCGGTCCACCGCCAAGCGCCGCTCGGGCGAATCGACCAACCCCACCTGCCCGGCCCGAACGACCATCCAGCGACGGCGCTCCCGAGCAATCTGCCCGTCCGCCTCCAGCGCGGCCAGATACGTCGAATACAGCCCACGCCCCCTCCGCCACAGCCAGTCCTCAACCGACTCGTACGGCACTTGCCGGACAAGCGACGACGCGGCATCGTCCAACAGTCGATCAGCGATCGCCGGCCGGTGCCCCGGCACGATGAGCTCACCGTCCACCCCGACGGCCTCGGCGGCCAGAAGATCAATCAACTCGGCCCCCGCCAACGCCAGCGACAGCTCGCCTTGCTCCAGAGGCCGCCCGGACGGCACATCCAAAGCGATGATCACCAAATCCCGTGCAGTGGTCATGGACGACTCCATCCCAAACACCCCCGCAAGCGACCACTCGCCGCCCCCACCCAGGCTAAACAACAACCCCCCCCAAGGCCGCCGAAACCAGCCCCTGCCCGATCCGCACACGGCCCGGCCGCCTACAAGCCAAAGGGCCAGCTCGAGAGGCTGTCGCCTCCGAACTGGCCCGCTGGCGGCACGTGGACTACCCGGACGATGCCTCACGTGAGGAACGGCGGCGAGCCGTGGCGACCAAGTCGCACCGGACGGTCAACGTGCCGGGGCCGTTGGGGAAGATCATCGAGCAGATGATGAGCCGGAATCCCGCCGACCGGCCGAGTAGCGCGGATGTGTGCCAAGAGCTGCACAACGCGCGCTGAGTCCCGATGCCGCATCCATCCCCGGTCCATCCTCAAACCATCGCCACGTTTCCGTAGAGATGGGGCATCTATGGGGCGTTCAGGCACGAAGTGGGCCCTCCGTTCGAGTGAACGGAGGGCCCACAACTCTCTGACCTGCGGCACAGCTTGTGCCCCCGGCAGGATTCGAACCTGCGACACCCGCTTTAGGAGAGCGGTGCTCTATCCCCTGAGCTACGGAGGCGGGGCGGTCAGTGGTGGTGCGGTGCCCTGGGTGAGGGGCTGCGCGCACCATCGGCTGGCCGTGAACAGGGTAGCGGATGGGGTCGTGCCCGGTCTCGCCGCCAGGTGATGGGTCAGGTGGGGAAGTTCCAGCTGACGGTGCCGTCGGTGGTGACCAGGGCGGCCAGCACGATGAGGTCGGCGACGCCCAGGGTCATGCCGAGGAGGGCGCGGCCGCGCCGGTCGGTGCCGCGGAAGAGGGCGAGGGCGCCCAGGATCAGCGACAGCGGGCCCAGGACGACGTTCATGACGAGCAGGCCCACCAGGCCGAGGATGAAGGAGGCCACGGCCATGCCGTCGGCCTGGTTCGCCTTGCGGCGGGAGGTGGTTGCGCTGTCGGGCGCGGTGCGGTTGTCCGTACGGTGTTCGGTCTGCTCGGTCTGCTCGGTCTGCTCGGTGTGCGCCTCGGGCTCGTCGGTGCGGGTTTCGGCGCGGTGGGTGAGCGTGGTCATCGACGGGCCTCCTTCGTGCGGTACTCGCGGATGGCGAAGATCAGCAGCCAGACCGCGATCGCGGCGGCCGCGGTCAGCGTCGCCCCGAGCGGGAGATGTGCCGCGGTGCCCAGGAGGACTCCCAGGAGGAGCAAGGCTGCGACGAGGAAGATCATTTCTGGCCCTTCCGAGTGAGGTGAGTGGCCTTGATCGACACTTAGGTGAACAGTTGGTGTGACAGTTGTTCACTGACTTACGAGTCTAGCGCGACCCCGGGGTGGATCGTGTCGGAGAACGGATGTTTACTGAATGGCATGAGTCACACCATCGGCGTCCGGCAGGCCCAGAAGCAGAAGACCCGGCAGGCGCTCCTCGACGCCGGGCTGCGGCTGCTGGCGGAGCAGAGCCTGAGCAGCCTCGGGCTGCGTGAGGTGACGCGGGTGGTGGGGGTGGCGCCGGCGGCGTTCTACCGGCACTTCCGGGACATCCCCGACCTGGGCGTCGCGTTGGTCGAGGAGTCGCTCGGCAGCCTGCACGTCGTGATCCGGGCGATCCTCGCCGAGCAGCCCGGCGCCGAGGAGCGCATCGACCGTACGGTCGCGGTCGTCGAGCAGTACGTACGGGAGAACCCGGCGCATGTGCGATTCATCGCGCGGGAGCGGCACGGGGGCGTACGCGCCGTGCGGAAGGCGATAGCGGCGGAGCTGGCGCGGTTCGCCGCGGAGGTGGCGGCGGGGCTCAGGGAGCAGCCGGTGTCGGACGCTTGGAGCGACGACGACGTGCTGATGCTCGCCGAGATGTACGTCGATCATCTGGTGATGACCGCTTCGGCGATTCTGGACGCCGCGGATGTCGTGGACGCCGCGGATGCTGCGGACGCCGCGGATGCCGCCGATGACGATGGCGCTGCCGCTTGTGATCGGGTCGCGGAGCGTGCTCGTCGTCAGCTCCGGCTCATCAGTTTGGGGCGGATGCATTGGACGGATTGAGGCAGACCCGCTGGCGAGGTTGATGACCAGTACCCATGACCAGTACCCCTTGGTGGCCCTGTGCTCCTCGCGCCGTCAGTGGCGTTTTGGAGTGGTGATTCGTACGCGGAAGGTGTCCGAGGCGTCCGAGGTGTGCGAGGTGTCCGAGGCGTTTGAGGTGTTCGAGGGGGGCGCGTCGGGCGGGGGGTTCCGCAGTACCGAGAGTGTGAGGCCGTCGGCGTGGAAGGTCTGGCCGGGGCGGTACGTGGCATCGGTCAGGCCTGCGCGGACGTTCGGGTCCTTGCGGTAGCAGCCGGCGCTCTTCGGGGTGGCGTCCGAGACGCGGACCGGGCCCCTGCCCGAAGGGGTGTCGGTGGTGACGCGGTAGATCAGGACGCCGGGGCGGCACGCGGTGGGGTCGAGCGGGCCGGTGCGGCGGGCCTCTACGACGTAGGCGCGGTACCGGGAGACGGGGATGACGACGATCTTCGTTCCGCCGGGTACGGAGGCCGGGGTGAGCCGGTGGGTGGTGACGGTGCCGGGGTGGCGTACGCAGTCCACCTGGTCCGGGGCCAGCCAGCCCAGCTTCCACTTGTGCCAGCCCAGGAAGTCGTTCTCCGGGCCCCAGTCCACGTCCATGGGGTCCCAGTGGCCCACCGGGTGCGGATCGGCGCGCCCGTCGGTGAAGTACAGGTCCGGCAGGCCGAAGGAGTGGGCGTTCTCGTGGTTGAGGACGCGGTAGGCGCTCGGGCCGGTCTGCCGGCTCCAGATGAACGAGACGTTCCTGAGCTGCGTGCCGTCGCCCGTCCGCAGGCCCAGCGGGCCGCCGCTGAAGGTGACGGACCAGACGTTCTCGGTCGCGGGTGGCCCGGCGTTCGGTGTGACCAGGACGTTGACCAGGTCGTAGGCGCGGAAGTCCACGTCGCGGTCGACGGCGCGCACGATTTCCTTCGCCACCGCGTAATAGCCGTTGTTCGAGGCGGGGTTGAACGAGGTGCCGCGCCCGATGTCGTACGAGGCCAGCGGGCGGGACATGCGTATCCACTTCAGGACGGGTGTCGAGCGGTAGTCGAGCGTGCCGTAGGAGCTCTGGCGGAAGAAGCGGGGGACGGCCGGGAAGAACTCGCCGTAGCGCGCGCGGGGGCTGATCCCGGCGCGTACGTCGGGGAAGTCGACGAGCACCGTGAGGGCCCGTACGCGGCCGGTGGCGCGGGTGAAGCCGCGGGGAGTGGCGGCCGCCTCCGACACGCCGGTGGTGGCGCCGGGGAGGGCGCAGGGGCCGGAGGGGAAGGCCGCGGAGGGGGCGCGGGGGGAGCGCGTCGGGGGGCCTGTGGGGGAGTGCGGCGGAGGCGCTGAGGACGTCTCGCGTGCCGTCGTCCCCGGCTTCGTTCCCGGTTTCGTTCCCGTTGGGCGGGGAGTGGGGGCGTCCGTCCGTTCCCGGGTGTCCGGGGGCGGGGAGGCGGCCGGGCGGCTGTCGCCGTGCCGGGCGGTGCCGGAGGGGCGGGGCGCGGCGGCGTTCAGGGCCGGTACGGCCAGCGTGGCCGCCAGGGCCGTGGTGGCGAGCAGGGCGGACGGTATCTGCCTCATGTGCTCACCCTGGGGCGGCGGGCGGCGGCCTGCCCGTCGGGTTACGTCATCCGGTGACGGGAGTGGTTTTCGCGGGGGCGCGGGGAAGTGACGCAGGTCACAAGGCGTGCGGGAAATAACCGGGGAGCCGGTCCCCGTTTAACCAGGCGTCCGTGCGAAACGGGGACCCGCTCCCCGGTTTCGCCCCGCAGCCCAGGAAGTACCCGAAAGTACCCGGAAGGAGTGAGCCGACGTGACTGTCACCCGTACCCCCGCGGCCAAGGCGGCGCAGCCCCGACTGCGGGCCGATGCGCAGCGCAACCGGGACCGGATCGTCGCGGCCGCTCGCGAGACCATGGTCGAGCACGGGGCCGATGTCCCGCTCGACGAGGTCGCCCGCCGGGCCGGCGTCGGCAACGCCACCCTCTACCGGCACTTCCCGGAGCGCGCCGACCTGATCCACCACGTCACGCTCTCCGTCATGGACCGCACGGCGGACCGTGCGGAGTGCGCGCTCGCGGCGGAGGACGACGCGTTCCAGGCGCTCCGGGTCTTCGTGCACGCCGCCGTCGAGGAGCGCATCGGAGCGCTCTGCCCGCTCCTCTCCGACGGCGTCGACAAGGACCACCCCGACCTGCTCGCCGCGCGGGACCGCCTGGAGCGGGCCGTCGAGGCCCTCATGGGTGCCGCGCGCGAGAGCGGCCGACTGCGTACCGACATCGCCGTCGGTGACCTGATGGTCGCGATCACCCAGCTCACGCGGCCGCTGCCGGGCAGCGGCTGTGTCGACTTCGACAAGTTCGTACACCGCCACCTTCAGCTGTTCCTGGACGGCCTGATGGCTCCGGCGAGGTCCGAACTGCCCGGCTCGGCGGCGACGTTGGACGACCTCCGGCAATGTCGCCGGTGATCCAAAACCGGTGAGCCGAAGGTCCCGGCGGCCGTTCCCTCAATTCTTCTGACTCGCGTCACAAGCTCCGCTTTACACGTCCCTTTTCGTACTTCTCCGCACCCTAGGTGGGCCCACCCATGTCCGAAGCCGTTCCCAAAGCCGCCCAGAAAGCCGGCTCCAACGCCGTCCCGAACGTGGACCCCCGGCGCTGGAAAGCGCTCATATTCATCGCCCTCGCCCAGCTCATGGTCGTGCTCGACGCGACGATCGTGAACATCGCGCTGCCCTCCGCCCAGGCGGACCTCGGGATCTCCGACGGGAACCGGCAGTGGGTCATCACCGCGTACGCGCTCGCCTTCGGCGGGCTGCTGCTCTTCGGTGGCCGCGTCGCCGACCTGTGGGGCCGCCGGCGCACCTTCGTCATCGGCCTGATCGGCTTCGCCCTCGCCTCCGCGCTCGGCGGCGCCGCGGGCAGCTCCGGGATGCTGCTCGGCGCCCGCGCGCTGCAGGGCGTGTTCGGCGCGCTGCTCGCCCCGGCCGCGCTCTCGCTGCTCGCGGTGACCTTCACCGAGGCGCGCGAACGTGCCAAGGCGTTCGGCATCTTCGGTGCCATCGCCGGTGGCGGCGGCGCCGTCGGGCTGATCCTCGGCGGCGTACTGACCGAGTACATGGACTGGCGCTGGACCTTCTTCGTGAACATCCCCTTCGCCGTGGTCGCGGCGATCGGTGCGCTGCTGGTCATCCGGGAGCCCGCCGAGGGCCGTAATTCCTCCCGGCTCGACGTGCCCGGCGTCATCCTGGCCACGGCCGGACTGGTCTCGCTCGTGTACGCGTTCACGCGTGCCGAGACCGACGGCTGGAGCTCCGCGCCGACCATCGGCCTCTTCGTGGCGGCCGCTGTGCTGCTGCTGGCCTTCGTGGTCGTGGAGTCGCGGGTGAAGGCGCCGCTGCTGCCGCTGCGCGTGGTCACCGACCGCAACCGCGGTGGCGTCTACGCCTCGCTCGGCCTCGCCGTGATCGGCATGTTCGGTCTCTTCCTGTTCCTGACCTACTACTTGCAGATCGTGAAGGGGTACACGCCGGTCACGACCGGTCTGGCCTTCCTTCCGATGATCGCGGGCATGATCACCGGCTCGACGCAGATCGGCGCCCGGCTGATGACGCGGGTCCGGCCGCGGCTCCTGATGGCGCCCGGCTTCCTGCTGGCCGCGATCGGCATGCTGTCGCTGACCCGGATCGACCTGGACAGCTCCTACCCGGCGCTGATCCTGCCCTCGTTCCTGCTGCTCGGCCTCGGTATGGGCACGGCCTTCATGCCGGCCATGTCGCTGGCCACGCACGGTGTGCAGCCGCGCGACGCCGGTGTCGCCTCCGCGATGGTCAACACCTCGCAGCAGGTGGGCGGTGCGATCGGTACGGCGCTGCTCAACACCATCGCGGCCGGCGCGACCACGGCGTACGCGACGGCGCACGCAGCCGGTGCGCGCTCCGCCGACGTCCTCAAGCTGCAGTCGATGGTGCACGGATACACGGCCGCCATCTGGTGGGCCGCGGGCATCCTGCTCCTCGCCTCGGCGATCGCCTTCGTCTTCGTCACCACGGGGCGGCCCGGTGCCGGTACGCCGGCGGCGAGCTCGGAGGACGGCGCGGACGCGGCCGAGGACGTGCCGGTACCGGTGATGGCGCACTGACGCAGACGTGCAGAAGGGGCGCCCCTCGGGCGCCCCTTTCGCGTGCGCGTGGGTTCAGCGCAGCCAGGGCAGGTCGGCGCCCTGCGGCTGCAGGCCGTCCGCCACCGACCGGCAGATGTCGGCGAGTTGGCGCACCTGCTCCGGGGACAGCCGGTCGAACAGCGCGGCCCGTACGGTCGCGACGTGGCCCGGCGCGGTCTCCTCCAGGACCTTCAGGCCCTCGTCCGTGAGCACGGCGTTCTGGCCGCGCTTGTCGGAGGGGCAGTCCTCACGGCGGACCCAGCCGTTCTTCTCCAGGCGGGCGATCGCGTGCGAGAGCCGGGACCGGGTGATCTTGGCGTTCTGGGCCAGCTCGGTCATCCGCAGCCGCCGCCGCGGTGCCTGGGAGAGCTGGACGAGCAGGCCGTAGTAGATGTGCGGCATGCCGGCATCACGCTGCAGCTGCCGGTCGAGGTGGTCTTCCAGGAGCGTGGTGGCGTGCAGGTACGACTGCCAGGCGTACTGCTCCTCGTCGCTGAGCCAGCGCGGCTCACCGGCCATGTCGTTGCTCATACCATCCACTGTCTCACTGCTCCCGCAATTCTTGAAGTTTTAACAAGGAGTGGAGCGAAATGGAGAGGGTGGACAGGGGAGTGAAACGACGCGTCAGTTTTTCGGGGGGATGAGGGCGACCGCCTGGTGGGCCGCCCGCAGCGCCTCGGGGCGGCCGGTGGCTGTGGCCACGTCGAGCGCGGTGTCCGTCAGTTTGATGGCGTGCTCGTCGCCGTGCGCGGCCGCCCGTTCGAAAGCGTCGGCCAGGGCGTCGGGCAGAGCGTCGGCCAGCGCGTCGGTGCCGGGCGCGGCCTCCGGGGCGCTGGCCGTGGCGGCGGCCCCCGGCCGCCGGCGGCGGGGCGCATACGCGGCCGTCACCGCCGCGCTCGCGGCCCACGCGGCGTGCAGGCTGGGCACCCAGAGGTGTTCGGGCAGCGCGGGGAGCGTCCGTAGGACGGCGTTCGGGGCGGTCGCCGCGTGCACCAGCATCACGGGCTCGGCGGCCGCGTCGACCGCGTACCGGGCCGTGGCGGCCGCGACGACGGCGGCCAGCAGCGCCCTGGCGTCCGCAGGCCCGTCAGCGGGCCGCAGGGCCGCCGCCGCGGCCGGCCAGCCCGGCGTGTCCGCCAGCTGGGCCAGCCGCCCCCGGATGCCGCCCGACTGATCCGGTACCGGCGGTACGCCCCACAGCGCGTCCTGCGGGTCGTACTGACCCGCAGGGGCCGGTACCCCGTCGAGCGGCAGCCGGCGCGCCGCCCAGTAACCGAGCGCGTGCGCCAGTTCCGCCACCCGCGGTTCCTCCTCGCCGTCCTCCATGAGCGTGCGGACGGCGTGCCCGACCCTGATGACGGGGTGTGTGGCGGCGCCCGCGATACCGGGGAGCAGCCGCGGCCACCACTCGGCGAGCACCTCCCGCCAGGGCCGGTCGGCGAGCTGCCGGCCCATGTACGCGGTCCAGTCGGTGACCCGGCGCGGGTCGCCCAGCGCCTCCCGCCAGTTCGCGTCGGTGACCGCGGTGTCGGCGGCCGGGCGGTCCTCCAGCTTGGTCTCGTAACGGTCGAGCCAGCGGTGCACGGAACCGGCCCGGCCGTGCCGGACCAGCGCCTCGACCGCCATCGGGCCGTGGTTGCTGAGGTAGCCGTGGAACTCCGGCCCGTGCGTGTGCAGTCGCTCCAGGGCCTCGTCGAGAGTGCCGCTCGCGGGGTGCGGGGTGCCGCTCGTGGTGTCCATGTGCCGAGGCTAGGGACGCGGGCGCGCGGGCGTAACGGACCGTGGCCCCAACGCCCCTCGAACGGCCGCCCTACGCCCATGGTCGTACGGCCGGCGACACGCGGAATGCCCTGCGGCCGCCCTTCGTTGTGCAGGCGGACGAGGACATACTGCGAGGGCATACGGGGCGACGCGCCCCGCTGTCCACGCAGGTCCACTCGACATGCCACGCACATCGACGCCCCAGGAGGCGCAGCGATGCCGCTCACCGTGGAAGAACGTGACCAGTTGCTCGCCGAGCCGCACGTCGCCGTGCTGGCTGTGGAGTCAGGAGGCGCTCGCGCCCCGCTGGCGGTGCCGGTCTGGTACAGCTACCGGCCCGGCGGCGACTTCCTGGTCTTCACCGGCCGTACGTCCCGCAAGGCGCGGCTCATCGAAGCGGCGGGGCGGTTCTCGCTGGTCGTGCAGCGCACCTCGCCGACGTACCGGTACGTCACGGCGGAGGGCCCGGCGAAGCTGGTCCCGGTCACCGCCGAGGACGTCGAGGAGGTGGCCGGGCGGTACGTGCCTCCGGAGGGCGTGGCGGATTACGTACGGCAGGCGCTCTCCGGGGACGGCGACGAGGTGGTCGCCGTCGTCCTCACTCCGGAGCGCTGGATCTCGGCGGACGCGGGTTCGTCCTGAGGTGGTCCGGAGAGCCTGACCGTGGACCGAAAGGCCCGAAGGCCCGACCGTGACCCGAAGGGCCCGACCGTGGCCCGCACGGTCCGACCGCGGCCCGACCGTACGCACCGTCCGGCGCGGCAACGACGACGTCCCGCCGATCGTCGACGCCCCGCCGACCGTCGGCTGACGACGGGGCGGGGCGGCGTGGGGTCTCTCGGGGCGTGGTTACCGTCGCGTCCCCGGAGCGCCGTGCGTACGGAAGAGGTACAGGGCCACGACCAGCATGATCACGCCGAAGAGGGCGCCCATGCCCGATGCCTTCAGGGCCGTCGACGTCCCCGCGAGGCTGTAGAGGAAGCCCATCGTGGCGCCGAACATCACGCCGTACGAGAGGGCGCGGACCTCGGTGATCATGCGGGACTGGCTGTGCATCAGGGCCAGCCCGAGGACCACGGTCACCGCGGTGGCGAGCAGGCCGAGCACGAACGCGTGGACGCTGGACGAGCCGGTGCTGTGGTCGAGCAGCCCCGCGTAGATGCCGTAGGCGATGCCGCCCGCGACGGGGACCCCGGTCGTGACGGCCAGGTGGTGGCGGGGGGCCGCGGCCGTGGTGGCCGTGGAGCGGGTGCGAGCGTGCGTCTGCATGACGGCTCCTCTCTCTCGCCCTCCCTCCAGGCGACACCCGGGCCCGGCCGGCGTCAACCGGAGCCGAGCTCCTTCTCGTACCAGGCCACGTCCCAGTAGCGGCCGAATTTGCGGCCGACCTCCGCGAACGTACCGGCGTGCCGGAAGCCGAAGCGGGCGTGCAGGGCGGCCGAGCCGGGGTTGGGCAGCGCGATGCCCGCGTACGCGCGGTGCACGTCCTCGCCCTCCAGGGCCTCGAAGAGCGCCTTGTACAGCAGGGTGCCGACGCCGCGCCCGGTCGCCTCGGGCGCGAGGTAGACCGTCGTCTCGACCGAGGTGCGGTACGCGGGCTTCGGGCGGAAGGGGCTGGTGGTCGCGTACCCGAGGAGGCGGCCCTGCCGCGCGCCATCGGCCGCTGCCGGTCCCTCCGCGCTCTCCCGGGCAACCAGAAGGCGGTGCGGGCCGTCTTCGGGGTGGGAGAGGAGCCAGGGTCTCCGCTCTTCGGGGGTGAAGGGCTCGGTGTCGAATGTGATGGCCGTCTCACGGATGTAGTGGTTGTAAAGCTCCGTGAGGGCCGCCAGATCGGCCTCGGTGCCCGGCCTGACCTGCACTTCCCCGCACTCCAGCGGCATGGGGCCTCCCTCGGTGGGGACGCAGGGTACTGCATGATCAGAAAAACGACGGGTCGCCGTGGGAATTCTGTCCGGTTTCCAGCCGTTGTTTCCTTCAGACGGGGGCACCCGGCCCCGGCAGACAGCAGGGATCAGGTGTCCCGGCCGCCACCATCCCGCGACCGACTCATCGCAGAGGGAGCACACGCATGGCAACCCGTGCCGTCGCCCGTCGTCAGCCCACCAGGAGCGGTGCTGACACGGCAAACAGTGTTCGCGCCGTAGGCGGGGAGATCGCCGACCGCGACCTGGTCGGCATGTACCTCGACGAGATCGCGCGCACGCCACTGCTCGACGCCGCCAAGGAGGTCGAGCTGTCGCAGACCATCGAGGCGGGTGTCTATGCCCGGCAGATCCTGGACGGCGAGGTGACCGACGGCAATGCCGCGGGCGCGACGCCCGAGGAGCTGCAGGCGCTGGTCGACGAGGCCGAGAAGGCCAAGGACGTCTTCATCCGTTCCAACCTCCGCCTGGTCGTAGCGGTCGCCCGCCGCTATCCGCGCAGCGGCCTGCCGCTGCTGGACCTGATCCAGGAGGGGAACGCCGGTCTGGTGCGCGCGGTCGAGAAGTTCGACTACGCCAAGGGCTTCAAGTTCTCCACGTACGCGACGTGGTGGATCCGCCAGGCCATCACGCGGTCCATCGCCGACCAGTCCCGTACGATCCGGCTGCCCGTCCACCTGGTCGAGGAGCTGGGCCGGATCCGCCGTGTGCAGCGCGAGTTCAACCGCGAGCACGGCCGCGACCCGGAGCACGCGGAGATCGCCGCCGAGCTGGGCGCCAAGCCCGAGCGGATCAGCGACGTCCTGGACTGGGCCCGCGACCCCGTCAGCCTGAACATGTCCGTGGACGACGAAGGCGAGACGCAGTTCGGTGACCTGCTGGAGGACACCTCCGCGGCGTCGCCCGAGCAGTCCGTGCTCACGCTGCTGCGCAGCGAGGAGCTGGAGGACCTGATAGACCGCCTCGACGGCCGCACCGCCTCGATCATCAAGGCGCGGTACGGCATAGAGGACGGCCGCGAGCGGACCCTGACCGAGGTCGGCAAGCAGCACGGCCTGACCCGTGAGCGGATCCGCCAGATAGAGAAGCACGCGCTGCTGGAGCTGAAGCGCATGGCGCACGACACCGGCTTCGACGCCGCGGCGTAACGCTTCTTCATCCCACAACCGGGACCTCGCCCTGAAGCGGGTCCCCCCAAGACGAGCCCCGGCACCCTCCCCCGAGTGCCGGGGCTCTTTGCTGTCCGCACGTGACCGGCCCTCCGAGGGCGTGCCCGTTTGTGTCTGTACATTGCCCGAGTCTGTTTACTTCGCAGAAATCCGGGCGTAGCCTGCTGGTGAAACCACACGTTCGGGCATCGTACGGACAGGAACGGAACGGACCGAGGTCGCATGTACGCAGCGGAACGACAGCAGGAGATCCTGCGCCTCGCCCGGGACGGCGGGCGGGTCGACGTCCTCTCCCTCGCCGAGGAATTCCAGGTCACCGCCGAGACCGTGCGGCGCGACCTGAAGGCGCTGGACCGCGCCGGACTGGTCCGGCGGGTGCACGGCGGGGCGATACCGGCGGGCCGGCTGGACTTCGAGCCGGACCTCGCCGAGCGGGACACCGTCGCGGCCGACGAGAAGGACCGCATCGCGCGCGCCGCGCTAGCCGAGCTGCCCGACGACGGCAGCGTGATCCTGGACGCGGGCACCACCGCGGCCCGGCTGGCCGCGGAGTTCCCGCTGGAGTCCGACGTCACCGTCGTGACCCACGGCCTCCCCGTCGCCGCCCGCCTCGCCGACCACCCCGGACTCACCCTGCACCTCGTCGGCGGCCGCATCCGGCACCGCACGCGGGCCGCCGTCGACGACTGGGCGCTGCGTGCCTACCGCGAGATCAATGCCGACGTCCTCTTCCTCGCGACGAACGGCTTCTCGCTGGAAGGCGGCCTGACCACGCCCGACCTCGCCGAGGCCGCCGTCAAGCGGGCGGTGATCCGCGCCGCCCGGCGGGTCGTGCTGATCGCCGACTCCTCGAAGTTCGGGCAGCAGCACTTCGCCCGCTTCGGCGACCTCTCCGACGTCGACATCCTGATCACCGACACCGGGCTCAGCCCCGAGAACGCCCTCGCCATCGAGCGCGCGGGCACGGAAGTAGTACGCGCATGATCCTCACCGTCACCCCCAATCCCAGCCTGGACCGCACGTACGAGGTGCCCGCTCTGGAGCGCGGCGCCGTGCTGCGGGCCGGTGCCGACCGGGTCGACCCCGGCGGCAAGGGCGTCAACGTCTCCCGGGCCGTCGCGGCCGCCGGGCACGAGACGCTCGCCGTGCTGCCGATCGGCGGTCCGGCCGGGCAGGCGCTGGCCGACCTGCTGGTGGCCGAGGGGATAGAGGTCGCGCCGGTCCGGGTGGCGGGGGCCACCCGCTCCAACATCGCGGTCGCCGAGCCCGACGGCACCCTCACCAAGATCAACGCGTCCGGCCCCGAGCTGTCGGCGGCGGAGTCCGAAGCGCTGCTGGAGACCGTGCGGGAGCGCTCGGCGGGCGCCGCCTGGATCGCCTGCTGCGGCAGCCTGCCGCGCGGGCTGGCCCCCGAGTGGTACGCCGACCTGGTCGCCCGCGCGCACCGGGCCGGGGCCCGGATCGCCCTGGACACCTCGGGTCCGTCGCTGATCGCGGCCCTGCGGGAGCGCCCCGACGTGGTCAAGCCCAACGCCGAGGAGCTGGCGCAGGCCGTCGGCCGGCCGCTCGCCACGATCGGCGACGCGGTGAAGGCCGCGGAGGAGCTGCGTGCGCTGGGCGCCGAGGCGGTGCTCGCGTCGCTCGGCGCGGACGGGCAGCTGCTGGTCGACGCGACCGGTACGTACTACGGCACCGCCGAGGTGGACGCCGTCCGCAGCAACGTCGGTGCGGGGGACGCTTCGCTGGCCGGGTTCCTGGCTGCCGGGGGCGCGGGGGAGCGGGCGCTGGCCTCGGCCGTGGCGCACGGGGCTGCCGCGGTGCAGCTGCCGGGCAGTGTGATGCCTACGCCTGCCGACCTGCGGCCGTCGGACGTGACCGTGACCGATGCGGTGCCGATGGACCGCCCGCTGACGGAGGCCGTGTCATGAACGGATCTGTGCGTCGGGGTCGCCCGCCGTTCGATTGTCCTCAAACGCCGGACGGGCTGGATTTTGCCCGGACAGGCTGGATCGTGAAGGGAGCCCGCGATGAGTGAGCTGATCACCGCGGATCTGGTCGACCTCGACCTGTCCGCCGACACCAAGGAAGCGGCCGCCAGGTCGCTGGCCGAACGGATGGTGGCGGCCGGTCGCGTCACCGACCTGGAGGGTTTCCTCGCGGACGTGGCCGCGCGCGAGGCCCAGATGCCCACCGGGCTGGACGGCGGCATCGGCATCCCGCACTGCCGGAGCGCTCATGTCACCGAGCCGACGCTGGCCTTCGGGCGCAGCGCCGCCGGCATCGACTTCGGTGCCGCGGACGGCCCCGCCGACCTGGTCTTCCTGATAGCCGCGCCGACCGGCGGCGACGCCGACCATCTGTCGATCCTCTCGACGCTGGCCCGGCACCTGATGGACGCGGAGTTCACCGGCGCGCTGCGCTCGGCGGACGACCCGGAGCGGGCGGCGGCGCTGGTACGGGGCGACGAGCCCGAGGCTCCCGCGACCGAGGCCGCGGCCGAGCCCGAGACCGAGCCCGCGGCCGACGCCGCCGACGAGCCGGATGCCGCCCCAGCAGAAGCGGAGCCCGCCCCGGAAGCCGAGCCCGCAGCCGCCCCGGAGGCCACCGGTACGTTCAAGATCGTCGCCGTCACCTCCTGTCCGACCGGCATCGCGCACACCTACATGGCCGCCGAGTCGCTGACGAAGGCGGGCGAGGACGCCGGCGTGGAGCTGGTGGTCGAGACGCAGGGGTCGGCCGGGTTCACCCGCCTCGACCCCGCGGTGATCGCGGCCGCCGACGGCGTGATCTTCGCGCACGACGTGGAGGTCCGGGACCGGGAGCGGTTCGCGGGCAAGCCCGTCGTCGATGTGGGCGTGAAGGCCGGCATCAACCGCCCCGCCGAACTGATCGCCGAGGTACGGGAGAAGGCGGCGCGCGGCGAGGCCGGTGCGCCGGCCTCGCACCGCGACGCGCCCATGGACCGCGGCGGCGAGGAGACCGACGGCTACGGCACCCGGCTGCGCAAGTGGCTGATGACCGGCGTCAGTTACATGGTGCCGTTCGTCGCCGCGGGCGGCCTCCTGATGGCCCTGGCCTTCGCGATCGGCGGGTACACGATCAACAAGGCGCCGTCCGTCGCCGAGCACTTCATCTGGACGGACACCAGCAGCTGGGCCGCGCTGCTCTTCCAGGTCGGCAACGTGGCCTTCACCTTCCTCGTGCCCGTACTGGCCGGGTTCATCGCGTACGGCATGGCCGACCGGCCGGGACTCGTGCCGGGCTTCGTGGGCGGCTCGATCGCCCTGACGATCAACGCGGGCTTCCTCGGCGGCCTGATCGCCGGCCTGCTCGCGGGCGCGGTGGTGATGGCCATCCAGCGGGTCCGGGTGCCGGCGCCGCTGCGCGGCATCATGCCGGTGGTGGTGATCCCGCTGATCTCCTCGGCGGTGGTCGGGTTCCTGATGTTCCTGGTCATCGGCAAGCCGATCGCCGCGCTCCAGAAGGCGCTGACCGACTGGCTGTCCGGCCTGACCGGCGCCAACGCGGTCATCCTGGGCGTCATCCTCGGCCTGATGATGTGCTTCGACCTCGGCGGCCCGCTGAACAAGGTCGCGTACGCCTTCGCGGTCGGCGGCCTGGCCAACCCCAACGAGGGCAGCCTGAAGGTGATGGCCGCGGTGATGGCGGCCGGCATGGTCCCGCCGCTGGCGATGGCGCTGGCCACGACCGTGCGCGGCAAGCTGTTCAGCAAGGCCGAGCGGGAGAACGGCAAGGCCGCCTGGGTGCTGGGCGCTTCGTTCATCACCGAGGGTGCGATCCCGTTCGCCGCGGGCGACCCGTTGCGCGTCATCCCGGCCTCGATGGCGGGCGGCGCGGTGACCGGTGCGCTGTCGATGGCGTTCGGCTGCACACTGCGTGCCCCGCACGGCGGCATCTTCGTGGTCCCGCTGATCGGCCAGCCGCTGCTGTACCTGGTGGCGATCGCCGCCGGCGTGGCCGTCAGTACGGCCCTGGTGGTCGTCCTGAAGGGGATGCGCAAGACCGGTATGGAAGCGGCGGCCCCCGCCGTGGAGGGCGAGCCGCAGTCGGCCGCCGAGGCGAAGAGGGAGCCGGTCGCCGCCTGAGATCCGGCGCCCGCCCCTCCCGAGAACACATCACCCCGCTGCCAGTGCCCGGCAGCGGGGTGATGTCCGTTTCGGCGTGCGTACGGCGGGTCTCAGACCGCGCTGCCGGCCTTCCAGTCCTCCCACGAGAGGTTCCAGCCGTTCAGGCCGTTGTCGGGCTGGACGGTCTTGTCGTGCGAGTTCTTCACGACGACGACGTCACCGACGAGGGAGTTGTCGAAGAACCACTTACCGTTGGAGTTGCCCCCGCCGCCCTTGTTGTCCTGCAGGCCGACACAGCCGTGGCTGGTGCCCGACCGGCCGAAGACCGAGGGGGAGCCCCAGTAGTTGCCGTGGATGAAGGTGCCGGAGGAGGACAGGCGCATCGCGTGCGGCACGTCCTTGATGTCGTACTCACCGCCGAAGCCGACGGTGTCACCGTTCATCCGGGTCTCCTCGAACTTCTCCGAGATGACCATCTGGCCGTTGTACGTCGGGTGCTCGGCGCTGCCGCCGGAGATCGGCACGGTCTTGAACACCTTGCCGTCCCGCTTCACCGTCATCGTCTGGGTGTTCATGTCGACGGTGGAGACCTGGGAGCGGCCGATGGTGAAGGTGACCGTCTTGTCCTGGACGCCGGTGACGCCGTTCGCGCCCTCCACTCCGTCCAGGGCGATCTTCATGGTGACCTTCGAGCCGGCCTTCCAGTAGTCCTGCGGGCGGAAGTCCAGGCGCTGGTTGCCGAACCAGTGGCCGACGACCTCCTGGCCGCTGCTGGAGGACACCGTGATGTGGGACTGGACGTCCTTCTTGTTCGTGATGGCCTTGTCGAAGTTGAAGGACACCGGCATGCCCACGCCGACGGTCTTGCCGTTGTCGGGCGTGAAGGTGCCGATGAAGCTGTTGGTCGGCGAGACCGTGGTGAACTTGGCGTTCTCGGTCGCCTTGCGGCCCTTGGCGTTCGCGACGATCCGGTACGGGGTACCGCGCTCCAGCTGGGCGTCCGGCTTCCAGCTGCCGCCGTCGCCGGATATCGTCCCGGAGACCTGCTCGCCGGTGTCGACCCGCTTCAGCGTGACTTCGGTGAGCTTGCCGCCGCTCACCTTCACGTTCGTGCCGTTGATGCTGGCACCGGTCGAGCCGTCCTTCGCCGACACCTTGATCTTGGCGTCGGAGGCGTCCTTGGCGGCCGCGGCGTCGGCGCCCGCCTGCCCGTCCTTGTTGTTCGCGCCCGAGGCGTCACCGCCGCAGGCGGTCATGGCCAGGGCGCCGGCTGCGAGCAGAGCGGCCGCCGCGAGGCCTCGCCGCAGCGAGCGCGAATTGCGGGGCTGTGCGGGCGCGGCGTTGTGCGGCGTTGTCACGAGCTGCTCCAGGCAAGAGTGTTGGTCCACTGTTCTTAAACAGCGACTGTGAGCCGTTTTGGTTGCAGCTCTCCATATCTTGTGACTGATGTCACACAAGTGGGGGAAGCGGCTGGTCGGAGGGGCCGGCCAACCACTCGCGGAGCTGTGTTCCGTGCTCGTCCAGCCGCGGTGGCGCGACCGGTTCGGCCACCGGGGTGCGGGACAGCCGCAGGGGGCTGCGTACTTGCGGTACCCGCCCCTCGCCCACGGGAACGACCGGATCCAGCCCCAGTCCCGCCGCGAACTCCAGGGCTTGGCTCACGGTGTTGACGGGTCCGCACGGCACCGACGCCCTGCCGAGCCGCTCCGTCCAGCCCCGCGCGGTGTCGGCCGCCAGCCGCGCCTCCAGCTCCTTCACCAGCTCCGTGCGGTGCGCCACCCGGTCGGGATTGGTCGCGAACCGCGCGTCCTCGGCCAGCTCCGGAGCTCCCAGCGCCACTGCCAGCGCCCGGAACTGACGGTCGTTCCCCACCGCCACCGACAGCAGCCCGTCGCGGCAGGCCAGCGTCTCGTACGGCGCGATGCTCGGGTGCCGGTTGCCCATCGGGCCCGGGTCGCGGCCGGTGGCCAGGTGCCCGGACGCCTGGTTGACCAGCGAACCCAGCAGGGAGGACAGCAGGTTCACCTCGACGTGCTGCCCCTGGCCCGTACGGTCCCGGTGGCGCAGTGCCGCCAGGATGCCGGTCGTGGCGTCCTTCGCGGTCAGTACGTCCACCAGCGCCACGCCCGCCTTCAGGGGCGGGCCGCCGGGCTCGCCCGTGATGCTCATCAGCCCGCCGACCGCCTGCACGACGAAGTCGTATCCGGGCAGGTGGGCGCCCTCGCCCGACCCGAAGCCGGTGATCGAGCAGTGCACCAGGCCGGGATTGGCGGCGAGGGAGGCGACGGGGTCCAGGCCGTACTTGGCGAGCGCGCCGGGCCGGAAATTCTCGATCAGGACGTCGGCCCGCACGGCCAGTTCGCGGGCCGCCTCGGCGTCGTCCGGCGCGGAGAGGTCCAGGGCGAGGCCGCGCTTGGAGCGGTTGGCGGCGTCGAAGTACGCGGCCGTGCCGTCGGCCGCGAAGGGCGGCCCCCAGGCCCGGGTGTCGTCACCGGCGCCGGGCCGCTCCACCTTGACCACCTGGGCGCCCAGGTCGGCCAGGGTCGCGGCGGCCAGTGGCCCCGCCAGCACCCGGCTGAAGTCGGCGACGAGCACTCCGTCGAGCGGCTTCGGCAGGTCCGTACACTCCACGCGCACTCCTCCGTCATGGTGATCCGGTCGTCCGGTCACCCGTATCGGTGGTCCGTTTGTCGTATCGGGTTGTCGTATCGGGTGAGTGGTGCGCCGCCATGCTCGCGGACGATCTTGGCCGGGCGGAACCCGCCGATGCGTCCAACGCGCACCGCCCGACTCGGCCGTGCAGGAGTGGTGGGGACGTACCGGCGAAACGGGCGGATGCCGGGACGCCGCGCCGCGGGCCGCCGGTTTCTTACGGACGCGGCGCGAAATTGTGGCGGAATTCTTGCGGTGTTTCCGGCGATTCTTGAGGGGCTCGCACCTGATGCGGTGGGATGAGGGATGGTTGCGGCGTGATGCGGGAAGAACCCTGAGTGATGCAGGAAGGTCCGATAGTGGTGGGAGATGCGTCACTTCGGGTCTTAAGTCCTATAAAAACCTGTCATAAAGCCTGAGGCGTGGTGTCTACTGTTCCGCGTCAGTCGCCGGTGCCGAGCGCGCCGGCGCAGCGCCGCGCCCGTACGCCATGGAGGACCGGATGCTCCTCTCCGTCTCGACCCTGCAGCAGATCGGCCTGGCCGTGCTGCTGCTCGCGACCCTCGCCTGGGCCATCGGGCTGGTCCGGACCGTACGCCGGGACCGCCCCGCGCCCCAGCCGCCGGGCGCGGCCCCACGGCTGCTCAAGGCCGTACCGCGGCAGGTCGTCCCGCCGTCGGAGAGCGTCGAGCTGACCGCGGCCGAGCGCGAGGCCTTCGCGGGCCTGGTAAGGGAACTGACGCGCGGTCACTGAGCCGGTACCTGACACGCGGTCACCGAGCCGGTGCCTGACGCGCGGTCACCGAGCCCCTGCTGGTCGGCTGATGATCAGCTGATCGGGCCGAGCTTGAGCAGCGCCAGCGACGCCAGCATCTGTACCGCCACCGCACCCACCGACCGCAGCGTCGGCAGGTGGTGCTGGCCCCGTATGAGCAGCACGGCCAGGGCGAAGCCGAAGCCCCAGGAGGTCAGCGCCACCGCCTGCGCGACGGGATGGTGCTCGGGCAGCAGGAACGACAGCGCGAGACGCGGCAGGTCCGTCACCCAGAACACCACGATGAACAGGCTGACCGTCGGCCGGAGCCGGCCGCTGCCGCCGAGGGTGCGCGCGATGGCGTGCGTGACCAGCCCCAGCCCCAGGCTCGCGACCAGTACGCCCGCCTCGGTGACGCCCACGAGCTGCCACACCACGTCCAGCGGCCCGGTCCCCCACTGCGCCCGGAAGGACTTCGACGCCAGCAGCCCGAGCGCGCCGCCGACCAGCGTCAGCAGGACCGCCGCGCTCCACGCCCCGCGGTCGCGCGCCTCGTCCAGTACCTCCACCGGCCGGTACCACAGCCCCAGGATCAGCCGGTGCCACCACAGCCGGCGCCGCCTGGCGGCGGGCCGGGGTGCGGGGGCCGGCTGGACGAGGGTGGGCGGCGGCGGTTCGGGCATACGGCCGTTTCTACCACCGGGATTCGCGCGGCGACGAGGCAGGGACCGGTGGGCGCGGCAGGGCCGGTGCGGTACCGCTCAGCCGGTTCCGTACAGGTCGGTGTACGAGGGGAAGACGCCGCCCGGGCCGTCCACGCCCTCCGCCGCCAGCATCGCCTTCACGACGGCGCGGGTCAGCGCGTCGGCGCCGGCCGCCAGGATCTCGTTGACCGCTCCGGCGTCGGCGTGCACGGCGAACGCCGGGTCGCTCTCGGCGCTCTCCGGCGCCGCCGGCCGCTCGCCGGTGGCCAGCGCGAAGACGGTGTCGCCGTCCGACAGCAGGTGCACCGGCCGTATCGCCCGGGCCAGTCCGTCGTGGGCGGTGCCCGCGAGCTTCTGGGCCTGGGCGCGGGTGAGGGCGGCGTCCGTGGCGACGACGGCGAGGGTGGTGTTCAGGGGCGGGCGCACGGAGGCCGCCGAGCGCGCCGCCGACT